>CACBRW010000009.1 GCA_902541745.1 uncultured Pelagibacteraceae bacterium
AAAGCGGTGTAAAAAATTTTAAACTAGCTGATCCAATTCACAATAGTGATCTTTTCTTATTAGCTGAAAAGGAAATAAGAAGAATAGAAAAATCAAATGAAGATATAAGTAAATTCAAACCTTTGATAAAATTATACGATAGGGCTGATATAATAAATGATATTGCTTAAGTTTTTTTTGGTAGAGGTTCCTGCTGAAACTATAAACTTAGAAGCCTCTTCAAATGACATATTTAAGTAAATAACATCCTCTATAGGAAACATTAGTAAAAAACCACTAGTTGGATTTGGAGTTGTCGGCACAAAAACGTTAATTAAATTCTTACCTGTTTTTTGAGCCATTTCTCCTTTGTTTTCTTTTGTGGCAAAACCAACAGCCCAAACTCCTTTTCTTGGATATTCAATTAAAACTACACTTTTTTTCCCATCATCTTTTTTTGAAAAAGTTTCTGTCATTTGAACAATCGCAGAATAGACTGTTCTTAAAAAAGGAATTCTTTTGAATAAATCATCTATCAATTTAAGAATTCTTCTTCCAAAAAATGATAATGAAAGTCCACCAACAATGGTTATTAATAATATTGAAATAATAATTTCAACTCCAGGAATATTAAATGGCAAATAACTATTGGGATTAATATTTTTAGGAATTAAATTTGATGAAATACCTATTAAAATTTTAGTTAAATAAAGTGTAAAACCAATTGGTATTAAAACAACAACACCAGTAATAAAATAATTCCTTAATGTTAATGAAAAAGATTTTTTTGAGCCCTTTTTTGCCATATTTAAAATTAACTATAACTAGCGTATAAAACAAAAACAATTGCAATGATAAATAATACAATTAAAATTTTGTTATTAAGATTCATGTTAAAATACTATTATCAATTTTAGGTAGATATGGATAGAAGAAAATTTTTAACATATATAGGTTGTGGATGTGGAAGTATATTTTTGCACTCTTGTTCTACTGCTCCAATAACTGATCGAAAACAATTAAAAATTATACCTGAGGCTAAATTAAATGCTCAGGCAGCTCAAATTTATGAAAAAGTTAAAGAAAAAGAAAAAATGAGTGATGATTTAAAAACATTAAATGAAATAAAAGAAATTGGTAGAAAAATGGAAGATTCGATTAGTGAATATTTTTATCGATCTAATTTACAAGATCCAACGGTAAATTTTGATTGGGAATACATTTTAATAGATAATAAAAAAATTAGAAATGCATGGTGTATGCCAGGTGGTAAAATAGCAGTTTACACAGGTATATTAGATGTTACAAAAAATCAAAATGGATTAGCTGCAGTGATGGGCCACGAAGTTGCTCATGCGGTAGCAAAACATTCAGTTGAGAGAGCTAGTAGAGGTGTTTTGTTAAATACAGGTGCTAGAATTATAGATATAGCTAGTGGAGGTATTTTGTCTGACATTAACAGAACTACTGGCATGGATACGGTTGGTATGCTGGCTCAATTAGGAATTATGAATCCTTTCAACAGAAAACAAGAAAGCGAAGCTGATTATTTAGGAATGATTTTTTCATCTTTATCTGGTTATGATATTAGAGAAACAGTTAAAATTTGGGAAAGAATGAAAGAATTTAATAAAGGTAAAGAACCTCCTCAATTTATGAGCACACATCCCTCTTCAGATACAAGAATAAAGCAACTCAACGAATGGATGAATGAGGTTATTTTAGATTATCCACCAATTAATTTAAGTTAATTGAATTTATGGTGAGCCCTGATGGACTCGAACCATCGACCCATTCCTTAAAAGGGAATTGCTCTACCAACTGAGCTAAGGGCCCCCAGATTATTCAAATTGAATAGTTGTTATATACAGAATTATTATTTTTTTTCAAATGTCAATTTTAACCAAATCTATAAAGCTTCTACAACTTATCAATGTATTTATCATGAAATTGATCAAAAGTGCCTTCGTTAATATTTTTTCTGATTGAAGCCATTAATTCCTGATAAAAATTAATATTATGTAGTGTCAGTAACATTGAGGCTAGAATTTCATTAGTATTAAATAAGTGATTTAAATAATTTTTTGAATATTTATTTAAATTAAGGTTTTTACAATATGGATCAAGTGGTGTGTTGTCATTTTGATATTTATTATTTTTAATATTGATTCTTCCCTGCCATGTAAAAGCTAAACCTGTTCTACCAGATCTAGTTGGCAATACACAGTCAAACATATCTATGCCTCTTTTTACAGAACCCAAAATATCTGATGGCGTTCCAACACCCATTAAATAGTGTGGTTTTTGATTAGGTAAGTTTTCCTTAATATCATCTAAAACGTTAAACATTTCATGTTGAGTTTCTCCTACAGCTAATCCTCCAAGAGCATACCCATCAAAACCAATTTTAATTAACTCTTGAAGAGATTTTAATCTTAAATCTTTAAAAAGACCTCCTTGGACTATACCAAATAAAGCTTTATGTGGATTATTTCCAAATGCCATTTTAGATCTTTCTGCCCAGTAAAGTGATAAATCCATAGATTTTTTTATTACATTATAATCATTAGTTTTTTTTGGACACTCATCCATGATCATCACAATATCAGAATTTAAACCCAACTGAATACGTATACTCTCTTCCGGACTTAAGTAAAATTTTTTTCCGTCAACATGGGAGTTAAATATAGCACCCTTCTCTCTGTCAATTTTATTTAATTTTGATAAAGACATAACCTGGAATCCACCAGAGTCAGTTAAAATAGGTAAATCACAATTCATAAATTCATGTAGACCACCGGCAGATTTAATTCTTTCAACACCTGGACGTATCATTAAGTGATATGTATTTGAAAGTATTATTTCTGATCCAGTTTTTTTTATATCGTCTATCGTACACGCTTTTACTGTAGCTTGTGTTCCAACAGGCATAAATGTTGGGGTGTGTATATTTCCACGATGGGTCTCTATTAAACCACACCTAGCAAATTTATCTTTTTCTAAAACGTTAAAGGCAAATTTTTTTAATGCCATTAAAATTTATTGAGATTTGAAACTAATAATTTTATCCGGGTCAGTAACAGCACCATTATTGTTTTGGTCGCCTCTTTTGATTTTATCAACAAATTCCATTCCTTCTATTACTTTTCCAAAAACAGTATATTGTCGATCTAAAAAAGGAGCTGGCTGAAAACAAATAAAGAATTGACTGTTTGCACTATCAGGGTCTTGAGATCTTGCCATTGATAAAGTTCCTCTATCATGTGGTAAACTATTAAATTCTTGCTTTAAATCTGGGAAATCAGACCCACCCATACCTGCTCTTCTAAGATCAAAATCCTTGGATTCTGAATTACCAAATTTTACATCTCCTGTCTGAGCCATGAATCCATCTATAACTCTGTGAAAAACAACGTTATCGTATTTACCACTATTTGCTAATTCCTTAATTCTTTTTACATGATTTGGCGCAACATCTTCGTATAATTCAATTTTAACATCACCATCTTTTAACTTTAATATCATTATATTCTCCTCAGCTATTGATTGATTAGTAATTAAAAAAAACAAAATTAGTATTTTAATAAAAATTTTATTCATATTTATCTTTTAATGATTTAATTGTGCTTTTTGTAGTAAATTTTTTTATATCACCTTTTAATTTAACAATCTCTTTAACAAATCTCGATGAAATGATTTGATTTTCTATATCAGACATTAAAAAAATTGTTTCTATATTTTGGTTCAATTTTCTATTCATACCAGCTAACTGAAATTCATATTCAAAATCAGATACAGCTCTTAATCCTCTTAAAATTATGTTTGATTTATATTTTTTACATAAATCAGTAGTTAAAGATCCAAAAGAAACAACTTTTATTTTTTTTTTATTTAACTTTAGATCTTTAAATAAAGCTTTATTTACTATTTCTATTCTTTCATCAGAACTAAATAAATAGTCTTTGTTACTTTCGTCTGAGACACCTACTACTATTTTATCAAACAATTTTAATGATTTTTTTATTACATCAATATGTCCAAAAGTAATTGGATCAAATGTTCCAGGATAAATTGCTATTTTATTCATTAAATTAAATTATCATCAATTTTAATTGCCGAAACAACTTTTTCTTCTCCAGATAACTTAATTATCCTAACACCTTGGGTGTTTCTGCCTGCGGTTCTAATTTCTTTAACCGCAACTCTTATAACCCTACCTTTGTTAGTAGAAATTAAAATTTCATCACCTTCAAAAACAGGAAAGGACGAAGTAATATTCCCATTTCTTGGTGAATTTACAATTCCTATAATGCCTTTTCCGCCTCTGTTAGTAACTCTGTAATCTGTATGTGAGGTCTTTTTACCATAACCATTCTCACTAATTGATAAAACAAATTTCTCTCTTGCTCTTAATTCAGATTTTTCATCATTAGATTTTTTTCCTTTTTTATTAATTTTATCGTTATCAATAACTGATAAAGATACTATTTGGTCATTTGATGCTAACTCGATTCCTTTAATTCCTTTAGAAGATCTACCTTTAAAAACTCTTAGTTTCTTAGCTTCAAATCTAATACATTTTCCAAATTTTGTGCTTAAAATTACATCTTGATCATCTTTACAAATTTTAACACCTACAATTTTATCATTATTATCTAATTTCATTGCAATTTTTCCAGATGCATTAATTGATGAAAAATCTTCTAAACTATTTTTTCTTACTTTTCCCTGTGCTGTAGCAAAAATTATCTGATAATTTTTTAGGTCTGTCTCTTCTTCAGGCATTGGCATAATTGAACTTATAGCTTGGTGACTCTTTAAGGGTAAAATATTAAATAAAGACTTACCTTTAGATGATGATGAGCCCTCTGGGATTTTCCATGCTTTAATCTTATAAACTAAACCCTCAGTGGAAAAGAAGAGAACTGAAGTATGAGTATTTACTGATAGTGTTTGAACAACAGAGTCTTGATCTCTAGTTGTTATGCCTGATTTTCCCTTGCCACCTCTTTTTTGTTTTTTTACTCCATCTAAAGAACCTCTTTTTATGTATCCTTGTAATGTAACCGTAATTATTACAGATTGTCTTTGTATTGTTTCCTCAATATCATAATTTAAAACAGCATCTATAATTTTAGTTCTTCTTGGTATAGCAAACTTCTCTTTAATATTTTTTAACTCTTCACTGATTACTTTTAAAAGTTCTTTTTTTGATGAAATAATTTTTTTATATTTAGTGATTAGTTCAGCTAGTTTTTTAATTTCAACTTCGATTTCATTTATTCCTAATGCGGTTAATTTTTGAAGTCTTAATTCTAAAATAGCCAAAACTTGTGGTTCAGATAAAGAATAAAGGTTTTTACCTTTTTTTCCCTCTACTAAAGAAATTAATTTTTGTGATTTATTTATTTTCCATTTGGTTTTTAAAATTGATACTTTAGCATCATCGGGTGTTTTAGATGATCGAATAATTTTAATTACTTTATCTAGATTTTCAACTGACACTGATAATCCTATTAGTATATGGGCACGTTCCTCTGCTTTTTGAAGATCAAATTTAGTTTTCTTAATAACAACATCTTCTCTAAAAGTTAAAAAATTAGATAAAAAATCCTTTAGTGTGCAAGTTTGAGGTTTTCCTTCAACAATCGCTAAAGTATTAAAACCAAATGAGCTCTCTATTTGAGTATTTTTATATAATTGTCTCTTTATGGTTTCTGGTTCTACACCGTTTCTTAAATCTATTGCTACCCTGATACCTTCTCTGTTAGACTCGTCTCTAATATCTCTTATTCCTTCAATCTTTTTTTCTCTTACTAATTGAGCAATCCTTTCATTTAAAACTGATTTGTTAACTTGATAAGGTATAGAAGTTATTACAAGTCTTTCACGTCCATTTTTTTGTTGTTCAATTGAGATTTCACCTCTAATCTTAAATGATCCTCTTCCATTGTTATATCCTTGTTTAATTATATCT
This sequence comes from uncultured Pelagibacteraceae bacterium, assembly GCA_902541745.1. GTDB lineage: Bacteria > Pseudomonadota > Alphaproteobacteria > Pelagibacterales > Pelagibacteraceae > Pelagibacter. The sequence continues at coordinate 5,957 of CACBRW010000009.1, forward strand.
TTACCTATAATTACACCACCAGTGGGAAAATCTGGACCAGGTATATGTTTCATTAACTCTCTAATTTTAATATCTTTATTGCTTATTAAGGCCAAAGCACCGTCAATAATTTCACCTAAATTGTGAGGGGGTATACTGGTTGCCATACCAACAGCGATACCACCGGCTCCATTTACTAATAAATTTGGAAACTGTGCTGGTAAAACACTAGGTTCTTTCTCGGTTTCATCGTAATTGCTTTTAAAAGAAATTGTATTTTTTTCTATATCATCAATTAAATATTGAGAAACTTTTGACAAACGAGTTTCAGTATATCTCATTGCAGCTGCGGGATCACCATCTATAGAACCAAAATTTCCTTGACCTTGAATTAACGGTAAACTCATAGAGAAATCTTGCACCATTCTAACCAAAGCGTCATAAACAGACTGATCACCATGTGGGTGGTATTTACCAATAACATCTCCGACTATTCTCGCAGATTTTCTAAATTGTTTAGACCAATCATATCCGCCTTTGTACATTGCATACAAAATTCTTCTATGAACAGGTTTTAATCCGTCTCTTACATCAGGAAGTGCACGACTTACAATTACACTCATTGCATAAGAAAGATATGATGAGCTCATCTCATCATGCATTGAGATTAATTTTATATTTTTATCTTTAAACTCTTCAGTATTTTTCATAGAAACTAAAATGGAATTTCATCATCCATATCTGACACTTGTGAGGAGTCCTCAATGTTATTTTGTTGAGTAGTGTCATTTTGAATTCCGCCACCAGAGTTACCTCCACCTAACATTGTAAGTGAAGAGTTGTATCCTTGTATAACTATTTCAGTAGAGTATTTATCTTGTCCTGATTGCTCATCTTTCCATTTTCTTGTCGTTAGTTGTCCTTCAACATAAACTTGAGCACCTTTTTTTAAATATTGTTGAACAACATTTACTAGACCTTCGTTAAATACAACTATACGGTGCCACTCAGTTTTTTCTTTTCTTTCTCCTGTGTTTTTATCTTTCCAGGATTGACTGGTTGCAAGGCTTAATCTAGCAACACTTTTGCCATTAACCATTTGCTTAATTTCAGGATCTGCGCCCAAACGACCAATTAATAATACTTTATTTAAACTTCCAGCCATAATATTTAATATTCATTAAATTTGTTAATTAGAATTATATCACAATTCTTCTGAATATTAATTTTATTAACTCAAAGCAACTAAAATTATGATGAAAAAGATAGTTATTAAGGGCGCTAAAGAACATAATTTGAAGAATGTTACTGTAGAGATTCCAAAAGATAAATTTGTGGTCATAACGGGTCTATCTGGCTCAGGAAAATCATCATTGGCTTTCGATACCATCTATGCAGAAGGTCAAAGACGTTATGTGGAAAGTTTGTCTGCTTATGCACGTCAATTTCTAGATAAAATGAAAAAACCAAATGTTGATTTAATTGAAGGATTAAGTCCAGCCATTGCAATAGAGCAAAAAAATACCTCAAAAAACCCAAGATCAACTGTTGCAACTGTAACTGAAATTTATGATTATATGAGGGTATTATATGCTAGAGCAGGTATCCCCTACTCACCATTTACAGGTAAACCAATAACTTCTCAAACAATTACACAAATAGTAGATTTAGTTAAAAAATTACCAAAAAAATCAACAATATATATTTACGCTCCAGTGGTAAGAGGTCGTAAAGGTGAATATAAAAAAGATATTTTAAGTTACAAGAGAAGAGGATTTAGAAAAATTAAAATTGATAATGTTTTATATGATATAGAAAAATCGCCTAATCTAGATAAAAAACTTAAACATGATATTTCAGTCTTAGTCGATAGAATAGTTTTAAATTCAAAACTTGGAAACAGATTAGCCGAAAGTATTGAAACAGCTGTAAATTTAGCTAACGGTTTAGTGTTTGTAGAATATGAGGATGAAACACTTCCTCAAAAATTTAGAAAACTTGAAAAATTAATTTATTCTACAAAGTTTGCATGTCCTGAGAGTGGTTTTACAATTGAGGAAATTGAGCCAAGACTTTTTTCATTTAATAGTCCCTATGGTGCATGTGAAGAGTGTGAAGGAATTGGAATGAAATTAAATGTTGATCCTAATTTAGTTGTTCCTGATGAAAGAAAAAGTTTAGCCGATGGAGCAATTGAACCTTGGTCAAAATCAACAACATTATATTATGCACAAACTTTAGCATCTTTAGCAAAACATTATGGTTTTTTCTTTAGATGAAAAATGGAAAAAATTACCAAAAAAAATAAAAGATATTATTCTTTATGGTTCAGATGAAGATGAAATTAAATTTAATTATGATGATGGATATGAAAAATATTCCTATAAAAAAACTTTTGAAGGCGTAATTAATAATCTTGAACGAAGATTTTTAGAGTCAGATAGCGAATGGAAAAGAGAAGCCATTGCCGAATATCAATCGGATACAGCATGCGAAGCATGTAATGGTGATAGATTAAAAGAAGAGGCTTTATGTGTAAAAATCAACGATCTAAATATTAGCGAGGTAACAAAAAAATCTATTTTAGATGCTGCAGAATGGTTTAAAAATTTAGAACATAATCTTGATAAAAGACAATTTAAAATTGCTGAACATGTTTTAAAAGAAATAAATGAAAGATTAAATTTTCTTTTAAACGTAGGCTTAGATTATTTAACATTATCTAGAGAATCTGGAACTTTATCAGGCGGTGAAGCTCAAAGAATAAGATTAGCTTCACAAATTGGATCTGGATTAACAGGCGTATTATATGTTTTAGATGAGCCCTCAATCGGATTACACCAAAAAGATAATGTCAAGCTCATTAATGCATTAAAAAGATTACGAGATCTTGGTAATACAGTCATTGTTGTTGAGCATGACACTGAGACAATGGAAAACGCAGATTATATTATTGATCTTGGGCCTGAAGCTGGGAGTAATGGTGGTGAGATAACGGCTAAAGGAACATACGAAGAAATTAAAAAAGATAAAAATAGTATTACTGGACAGTATCTTGCTAATAAAAAAACAATTGAAATTCCAAAATCTCGACGTTTAGCTAAAAATGGAAGATTTGTAGAAATCAATGGTGCAAGTGGAAATAATTTAAACAATGTAAATCTTAGAATTCCAACTGGAACATTTACATGTGTTACTGGTGTCTCGGGTAGTGGTAAATCTACTTTAATATTACAAACTCTATTTCATGCATTAAATTTAACTTTAAATAATAAAGCAAAAAAAGCACCTAAATCATTTAAAGGTTACAAAGGTGTAGAATTAATTGATAAAATAATTGATATCGACCAGTCTCCTATTGGGAGAACACCTAGATCAAATCCAGCTACATACACTGGTGCTTTTGGACCTATTAGAGATTGGTTTACAAGTTTACCAGAGTCTAAAACAAGAGGATATAAACCAGGTAGATTTTCTTTTAATGTTAAAGGAGGTAGATGTGAAGCTTGTGAAGGTGATGGTGTAATCACATATGAAATGCATTTTTTACCTGATGTTTATATACAGTGTGATGAATGTAAAGGCACCAGGTACAATAGAGAAACTTTAGAAATTAAATTTAAAGGTAAAAGTATAGCAGATGTTTTAAATATGTCAGTTGACGAGGGTTGTGAATATTTCGAAAATATATCAAATATAAAAACAAAATTGTTAACTTTAAAAAAAGTTGGATTGGGCTATATAAAAATTGGTCAACAAGCAACAACTCTATCAGGTGGTGAAGCTCAACGAATTAAACTTGCAAAAGAACTTTCAAAAAGATCGACAGGAAGAACAATGTATATATTAGATGAACCAACAACTGGATTACATCAACATGACATTAAAAAATTATTAGAAATACTCCATACATTTGTTAAACTTGGAAATACAGTGGTTGTTATCGAGCATAATTTAGATGTAATAAAAACTGCTGATTACATAGTAGATATGGGACCTGAAGGTGGTGTAAAAGGTGGTAATATTGTCGCCGAAGGAAAACCTGAAGAGGTATGCAAAGTTAAAGATAGCTTTACAGGTCAATTTTTAAAACCTCTTTTAACTTAAATTTAAGAACTTAAAATTTTTTTAAATTTAGTATATAATAATCTAGAATCATGAGTAATTTATTATCATCTTTGTCAAAAACTGTTCACGCGTCACTAGCTATAGCAATATTACTGTTTCTAGGATTGTTTTATCTTAACGATGGAATAGCTTTTGACACACTATTTTGGAGTTGGTTGTTTAGATACATACATGTTATTGTTGCAATTATGTGGATTGGATTACTTTGGTATTTCAATTTTGTTCAAATTCCAAATATGGGAAAAATTCCAGATGAACAAAAACCAGCAATAGGTAAAGTGATAGCACCAGCTGCATTATTTTACTTTAGATGGGCTGCTGCATTAACTGTTCTTTCAGGTTTAATTCTTGCTCTTCTTAATGGATATCTTCATGATGCAATGACTTTAAGTATAGGTTCAGGTGTGCCTAAACATACAGCTATAGGTATTGGAATGTGGCTAGGAATTATTATGGCTTTTAATGTTTGGTTTGTTATTTGGCCAAATCAAAAAAGAGCTTTAGGAATTGTGGAGAGTGATCCTGATACAAAAGCAAAATCAGCAAAAACTGCAATGCTATTCTCAAGAACAAATACTTTGTTATCTTTACCAATGTTACTTACAATGGTAATAGCTCAAAATTTATATTAGTTTACTTTTGATCGTCTTCTCTAAGAACAGTTTTTTGTGAAACTTTTAGTCTAACTAAAACAGTATTAGCTATATAAATCGACGAATAGGTTCCAAAAATAACACCAAGTATCATAGCAAGAGAAAAACCCTTTAATATCTCACCACCAAAAAAATAAATTGCTAAAAGAGCAAGTAAAGTAGTTGCGGATGTTATTATAGTCCTTGATAAAGTTTCATTAATTGAAATATTTGTTAATTCAAAAATTTTTATATCTGAGTATTTTCTTAGATTTTCACGTACACGGTCAAAAATAACAACTGTATCATTCATTGAATAACCAACTATTGTTAAAATAGCTGCAATTATTGATAAGTTTATTTCTAAACTAAATAGTGAAAAAACTCCTAGAGTAACGATTACATCATGAAATAAAGCTAGAATAGCCCCCAAACTAAACTGCCATTCAAATCTTATCCAAATATAAATTAACATTAATGCTAAAGATAAAGATATTGCTATTACGCCTGATTTTAATAATTCCGCACTTACTTTTGGACCAACATTCTCTACCCTTCTAAAATCATAGTTATTTCCAAAAGATTTATCTAAATTAGTTTTAATTTCTTCAATAACATTCTTTTTATTATCTTTGTTTTCAAATTTAACTAGAAAATCCGTATCATTACCAAATTTCTTAACAGAAACATCTCCAAGATCCATTTGGTTAAATCTATCTCTCAATGAACTAACACTTATTTTTGAGTCTGAGGCTCTTAACTCAATTAAAGTCCCCCCTTTGAAATCTATACCAAAATTTAGACCTTTAAAAATTAACAACAATAATGAAACAATAATTAAAACTGATGAGAGTAAATTAAAGAGATTGTAATATTTATTAAAAGCAATCATTAAATTAATTTTTCCTTATCTTTATTTCTTGTTACATAAATACTAGTGAACAATCTTGCTATGAAATAAACTGAAAATAGAGTTGTAAATATCCCAACTCCTAAGGTTACAGCAAAACCCTTAACTGGACCTGAGCCCATGAAAAATAAGATAATTGCAGCTAATAATGTAGTAATATTGGCATCTAAAATTGCTGTTCTTGATTTAGTATAACCACCATCAAATGCCAAAATATTATTAGTCTCGTCTTTTAGTTCTTCTTTAATTCTCTCAAAAATTAAAACATTTGCATCAACTGCCATACCTACTGTTAGAATAATCCCTGCAATACCAGGTAATGTTAAAGTGGCCTCGAATAAAGTTAAAACACCCAAAAGAATAAATAAATTAACTATTAGTGTTACATTAGTAATTAATCCAAAAATTTTATATTTTACGAACATAAAAATTATTACCAACAAAAAACCTATTGCTAAGGCAATCATTCCTGCATTAATTGAGTCTTGTCCAAGATCTGGCCCCACTGTTCTTTCTTCAATTATTTCTAATGGTGCTGGTAATGCTCCTGACCTTAATAATAAAGCTAGATCAGTTGCGGTTTGAAAAGTAAAACCTCCACTTATCTGACCAGATCCACTTGCAATTGTATCTCTGACAACAGGTGCACTAATAATTTTACCATCTAAAACAATGGCCAATTGTTTTCCAATGCCAGTCGAAGTTGCCTTACCAAACCTTTTTGCGCCAACTCTATCTAAAGTAAATGAAACAATTGTTTGGTTAGTTTGAGGATCCATTTTTGGTTGAGCATCAAGTAAATTTTCACCACTTATTATGATTCTTTTACTAACTGTAGCTTCTTCTAGATCGTTTTCAAATTTTATTTTTTCAACACCAAAACGATCATTTTCGTCATTTGTTACAAATCGAAAAGTAAGGTTTGCAGTTTTACCAAGCAATGATTTAATTCTCATTGGATCATCTAATCCAGGAAGTTCAACTAAAATTCGGTTATTTCCTCTTTTAAGTATGTTGGGTTCATTGGTTCCAACCTCATCTACCCTTCTTCTAACTATTTCTATAGCTTGATCTTGAGAAGAAGTTTTTAATTTAATTAAACCCTGTCTTGAAAAATTAACTTTAAGATTTACCCCTGTATCTTTAATTTCTAACTGATGTGATTTAAATCTTGGGTAATAAGGATTCAGGTCACTATTTTCATCCTGAAAAACGTCTAAGACAGATTGCTTATCATTTTCTGTTACATTAAAAAAAATATTTTGATTATCTATTTTTATATTGATGATTTTAATATTTTTTTCTTTGAAGTAATTTCTGATGGTTGTTGTTAAGTTTTGTAGTTTTTGTTCAATTATAGGTTCATTATCAATTTCAAGTAATAGATATGATCCACCCTGAAGGTCTAATCCTAGATTAATTTTTTTATCAAAAAAATTATCATCAAATTTAAAAAGATTTGATGAAGTAATTAGAATAAATAAAACTGAAAAAAGAGTTATAAATAAAATTCTTAACTTAGAAAAATAAAGCACTTAAACAAAAATAATTATTTTTTAACTTCTTGAGTATTTGAATTAACAAGACTTTGAATACCAGTTGATTTAACTATCTCAACCTTTACGTTTTCAGCAATTTCTACTTCAACTTTATCGTTGTCTATAAGTCTCTCCACAGTACCTGTAATTCCACCAGAAGTAACAACCTTGTCACCTCTCTTAAGACTTTCAACCATTGCTTTGTGCTCTTTAACTTTTTTTTGCTGTGGTCTAATTAAGAAAAAATAAAAAATAACAAAAATTAAAATTAACGGTATAAATTGTCCTATTCCTGAGCCTTCCATAAATCTCCTTATAAATTATGTGAATACTTATACTATCTATGTAATTAAAACAACTTTATTTAGCTGAAATCAATTCCAAATTATTCATATACGGTCGCAGTACCTTAGGAACAATAATCGAACCATCTTTTTGTTGATAGTTTTCCAGCACAGCAATTAAAGTTCTGCCTACTGCTAAACCACTTCCATTTAATGTTCCAACAAAAACATTTTCCTTGTTTTTATTTTTATATCTTGATTTCATTCTTTGGGCCTGAAATGTTGAGCAAGAAGAGCATGATGATATTTCACGATACTTGTTTTCTGATGGTAACCACACTTCAATATCATAAGTTTTTTCAGCACTGAAACCCATATCACCTGAACATAAAATTACTTTTCTATATGGTAATTCTAATTTATCCAGTATATCTGTTGCACAGTTTGTCATTCGCTCTAATTCTTCAAGGCAATTTTCTTTTTCAACAATACTCACCAACTCAACTTTATAAAATTGATGTTGTCTAATCATTCCTTTTGTGTCTTTTCCATAACTGCCTGCTTCTTTTCTAAAACATGGTGTTGAAGCAACAAATCTCATTGGTAAATCTTTTTGGTCAACAATTTTATCTTTAACAATATTTGTTAAAATTACTTCAGCAGTTGGAATTAAAAATTTTCTATCAGATCCTTCATCAAATTTTATTTCAAATTGATCGTTTTCAAATTTTGGTAATTGACCTGTTCCATACATTGTATTATCAGAGGCAATCAATGGAGGTGAAATCTCTTGATAGCCATTTTGAACAATATGAGTATCTAGCATAAAGTTAGATAAAGCTCGTTCTAGTAATGCCAATTCTTTTTTAACAAATACAAATCTTGATCCAGTCGTTTTTGTTGCAAGATCAAAATCAAGCATGCCTAATTTTTCACCAAGTTCGTAATGAGATTTGGGTTTAAAATCAAACTCAGGAACTTTTCCAGCTTTTAAAACTTCTACATTATCATTTTCATCTTTCCCATTTGGAACATCTTGATGAGGTATATTTGGTATACTTGATAAAATATTATCTAATTCGGTTTTAGTGTTTTTTTTTTGCTCAGTAATCTTTTCTAATTCTGTAGATATTTCTTTAGATTTTTTAAATAAACTTTCATCTTTAGATTTTGAAATAACTTTTTTTTCTTTTTCTAAATTTTCTTTCTTCTGAATTAAATCTCTATTTAACTCATCAAGCTTTTTTAAATTATTAAAATCAATTTTAACTGAGCGTTTTTCAAGATCTTTTTCAAATTTTGAAAAATCTTTTCTAATTTCTTTTAAATTATGCATCAGTCTTTTCTAAATTTTTGTTTTCTATAAATTTTACTGAAAATATTGATAATTCATATAAAATTAATAAAGGAACAGCTAAACCTATTTGAGTAATTGGATCTGGTGGTGTCAGTAAGGCAGCAGCAGCAAATATAATTACTACTACATATTTTCTTCTTTCTTTTAAAAATTTACTGTCAACAACACCTATTCTTGCTAATAAACTTAAAACTATAGGTAGTTGGAAACTTATTCCAAATGCAAAAATTAACTTCATAACAAGTGACAAGTATTCATTTACCTTAGCTTCTAATTGAATTGGTAAACTTGTAGACATACCTGTGCTTTCAAATGATAAAAAGAATTTAATAGCTAGAGGCATTATCAAATAGTAAACAAGCATACCTCCTAAAAAGAAAAGGATTGGTGTTAATACAAGATATGGGAGTATGGCAACTTTTTCATGTTTATATAATCCAGGTGCAATAAATTTCCATATCTGCATTAGAATATAGGGACAAGTCACGAAGAAAGCTGTGAAAAAGGAAACCTTAATATAAGTTAAAAAAGTTTCTTGTAAGGCTGTAAAAATGAGCCTTCTGTCCGATCCATCATCTTTTACAGCTTGAGCGAAAGGATCAACTAAAAAACCGTAGATATGTTCTGCAAATATATAACAAATAACAAAAAAAATTATTAGAAATATAAAACTATGTATTAATCTTTTTCTTAGTTCTGTTAGATGGCTAACAAATCCACCTTCATTTTCTTCATTGCTCATCTTTTTTTGTTTCTTTTTTTATTTCATTATCAATTTTTTTTTCTTCATCAATTTCTAAATTAGAAACTTCATTTTGAATGTTGCTAACATATCTTTTTGCAGTCCCTATCCAAGACCCAGCTTTTTTTAACATGATTGGAAAATCTTTTGGACCAAGAACAACGATTGCAATACCAACAACAATCAATATCTCAAACCAACCAATAGTAGGCATGTGATTTAATCTTTATTTTCTGAGTCTTTATTTTCGTCGGATATATTTTTTGGCTCAGTATCGTCAGTAACATCTGACGCCATTCCTTTTTTAAAACTTTTAATTCCCTTAGCTACATCACCCATCAGACTAGAGATTTTACCTCGTCCAAATAATAAGACTACTAATATAACTACGATTGCTATTTGCCAAATTCCTATGCTCATGAAAAACTTATAACCTTTTTATGGTAAATTTAAAAGTTACTTTTTTGTTAATCTTTCTCTTCTGTATCAAGAGTGCTATTTAACATCTCATCAATATTAGAATAAATATCCTCTTTTTTTTCTTCTTGCTTTTCTTTATAAAATTTACCAGTTCCAAAAATTGCACTATCGACACTAGTGCTGTCAATTAATCCAGCAGCACCTAATTCATCAATTGTTGGTAAATCAGATAATTTTTGTAGATTAAAATGACTTAAAAATTCATCAGTTGTAACATATTGAATTGGTCTACCTGGTACATCTTTACGACCTCCTGGTTTCACCCAGTTGAGCTCCATCAATATTTCAAGAGTATTTGTTCCAAATGCAACACCTCTTATCTCCTCAATCTCTGCTCTAGTAACAGGTTGGTGATAAACAATTATCGCTAAGGTCTCAACAGCTGCTCTAGAAAGTTTTTTTTCGACTGTCCTTTCTTGTGACATAATATTTGACAAGTTAGGAGAAGTTCTAAAGGACCACTTTTCTTTTATGCAAACTAAATTAATTCCACGTTTAGAGTATTCTTGCTGCAACTTTTCTAATGATTTTGATACGCTACCTTTTTTAGTAACTTTACTTTCAATTGTATCAACATCTAATGGTTCAGCAGCAGCAAAAATTACTGCTTCAATTTCTTTTTCTAAATCAGATAACTTAGATGGAAATTTAACGATATTATCTTTTGAAATTTTTTCTTTTTTAATCATTATTTTCCTTTACATAAATATCGTCAAATAATTTATCTTGTTTCATAGTCAGGTTTCCTTCTTTAACTAATTCTAATGAACCTGCAAATATTCCTGCTTTCCCAGTACGTTTATATTTTGAGCCACTTTTAAAATTTTGAGGAATTAAATCATCTAATTTTTTCCAATCAACTAATTTACCAAAAAACTCTCTTATAGTTTTAATTCCATCCTCTGCAGTAAAGACAGGTAATTTTGGAATATTCATTTTTTGAAAGTCTTTGGTCATAATAATTGTTGAATACGACTTAAGAAGTTCAAATAAACTTAAATTATATTCTGTACTATAAATAGATCTGATATTTCCTTTCATTCCTCTTGATCGAATTTCTCTACCCAGTCTTTTTCTTTTTAGCATTTGTTCAGAAAGTAATCTTATTAGTTCTAATTTTTTTAATTGTAATTTTAATTTTTCAGCAACTTCTTGAACTTTAAATTCTTCTTCTGGAGTTCCCGGAAGTAATAATTTAGATTTCAAATAAGCTAACCAAGTTGCCATCAATAAATATTCTGAAGCGATTTCTAAATTTAAATCTTTTTCTTTTGTAATATAATCGTGAAATTGATCTGCTAGCTTTGTAATTGATATCTCTTCAAGATCTACTTTTTGAGCTTTTGCTAAATCTAAAAGTACATCTAGAGGACCATTGTAATTACTTATGTCGACATTAAATAATGCAGAATCAGAAATAGTCATGCTCAGATATTAACTTAAAATTTTATAAAATAACGATGTTTTTTTTATAATAAAATTACTAACCTTTGGTGAATTAACACCAACTACCTTCATTTCAGACAATTTGCCATTACAATGAAGAGCAAGATTACAACCTGCGCTAAATGTTTTGATTGTATTAGTTTTTAAATCATCTTTTAAACTTTTCATTGATAAATCATCTGAAATTAAAATGTTTTTAAAGCCAATTTTTTTTCTAATTAAATTTATAATTTTTTTAGAGTGTGTAGCTGTATTTAATCTATCAATACTTCTATATATTACATGTGCTGTCATTGCAAAATAGCTTTGTTTTTTCTTAAATGGAAAAAAATCATTTTTATTCAAATAATTTAAGTTTTTGGAAACTGTAGGAGTAAATTTATGACTATCTACCTTAGCTAATCCATGCCCTGGTATGTGTTTCATCACAGTTCCAATGGAATTTTCATGAAAATAATCAATACAAATATCTCCAATTTTAGAGATATTTTTTTTATTTTTTGAAAAAGATCTATCACCAATAATATTGCTAGCTCCTTTAACCCGAAGGTCTAAAACAGGAACAGTATTTATATTAACACCGATTGATTTAAGTAAATACGAAGTCTTATCAATAAATAATTTATAAATAATATTAAATTTTTTCTTATCTTTAGTGAATAAATTACCAAAGTATTCAGAAGTCAAATTATCAAATGAAATAATTTTACTTAATCGATTTACTCGGCCACCTTCTTGATCAATTAGTATTGGGTATTTATTGTCTTTAAATATCTTTCTTATTTTATCAGTTAATTTTTTAGTTTGTTCAATTGAACTTATGTTTCTTGAAAATAAAATAACCCCCCACGGTTTATATTTCTTTAAAAAGGTTATTTCTTTGTTTGATAATGTTGATGATTTTAAACCAACAATAAATGCTCTTCTATTCTTAATCATTCTCTAAAAGTTTCCAAAAATTAAACTTTTTTTTCTTTTTTTTGTTTGTTTGCTTAACGTATTCTATTACATTTTGTGTATCGTTTTCCAAAACAGGTAAGTTTTTTGAATATAATTTAATTTTTTCATCGTTATTTTTATAAGATCTGTATGATTTCTTCTTATTTTCATCTGAAAAATAATATCTACCAGTTAAAAAAATAAATAAAGCAATTACAACAATAAAGATTAAATACTTAATTTCTTTTAGCATTACATTTTGTCTGGTGTATCAACACCAACTATATCCATTCCTGATTTTATAACGTTAGATATTGCTTTTAAAAAAACTAATTTATCTGGTACAACTTTTTTTTGATCATTAATAAATCTTTTTTCTGGGTTTTGTTTGCCAAGATTCCAATAAGAATGAAATTCTGAGGCAAGATCATATAAATAAACAGGTATTCTATGAGGTTCTAATTTTGAACTAGCTGCATCGATACATTTAGGCCATTCTGAAATCTTTTTTAAAATTTTGATCTCATCATTTGAATATTCAAAACTAAAATCATCTAATTCAATTTTTGAATTTAAATCTTTATCAATATGTCTAAAGACAGATGAAATTCTAGCATAACAATATTGAACATAATATAACGGATTATCTTTTGATTTTTCTTTAACAGCATCAAAATCAAAATCTAATTCTACATCACTACTTCTATTAAGCATGATAAATCTAGTTGCGTCTTTTCCAACCTCTTCAATTAAATCATCAACAGTGATGTAGTCTCCCTTTCGTTTAGACATCTTAAATGGTTTGTTATCTTTAATTAATTTTACAAGCTGACTAATTTTACAGATTAATTTATCTTTTTTTCCTGACAAAGCTTCAACTGAGGATGAAATTCTTTTGACGTAACCAGCATGATCTGCACCAAGAATATTTATTAAATAATCAAATTTACGATCTACTTTATTTTTATGATAAGCAACATCACTTGCAAAATAAGTCCATGCTCCATCTGATTTTTGCAATGCTCTATCTTTATCGTCACCAAAATCAGTAGATTTAAAAAGTAACTGTTCTCGTTCTACCCAGTTTTTATCGTCTTCACCAGCTGGAGCTTTAATTTTTCCTTTGTATACAAATTTATTCTTTTCTAAAAATTTTATTACACTCTCTACTTCATTGTTTAAAACAATGCTTTTTTCACTAATAAAATTATCGTGGTTAATTCCTAAACTCTTAAGGTTCTTTTTAATTAAAAGTAGAGCCTGTTCTATAGATAAAACTGTTAGCTTATCCTCAATTTCATCATAATTATCAAAATTTAACTCTGAATTATTTGAAACTATATTTTTCGCAAAATCAATTAGATAATCTCCTGGATATAAATCAGGATTATCTTGAGGAAAAATTTCGTTAAACTTTACTTCTCTAATTCTAAAATATACAGATTTTGTAAAATTTATAATTTGATTACCATAATCATTTACATAATACTCTTTTGTAACCTTGTGCTTATTAAATATTAACACATTAGATATGACATCACCTAAGATAGCTCCTCTACAGTGACCAACATGCAAAGGTCCTGTTGGATTGGCTGATACAAATTCAACTAAATAATTATATTTTTTCTCTTTTTCATTAATTCCAAATTTTTCAGCGTTATCAATTATTTCTTTAATAAAGTTTGACCAAAAAGATGGCTTAAATTTAATATTTATGAAACCAGGTTTAGCAACGGATATGTTGTCTATTTGATCATCATTATTTTTTATTTCAGGTGCAAGTTTTTCTGCCAATTCAATTGGTGAGGTTTTATTTAGTTTAGATAAAACCATTGCAACGTTAGTGGAAATATCACAATCGAATTTAGGAGGTGGTATTTCCGCATTAATACCATTGAAATTTTCTGGAACGATGAGTTGATTTTTTTTACTAAGCTCAACAATAATAGATTTAATTTTATCTAGATATAATTCAAAAATGTTCATTTATTATCGTTATAAAGGTTAATTGCGTATCTATCCGTCATACCAGATATAAAATCTGAAATAGCTCTATATTTGTCTTTAGTCAATTGATCTTTAGTAAGAAATGTTCTAGGATTTGATTTAATTATTTTAAATAATTTCTGAATTATCATTTTACCTCTTTGATTCTTATTAAGCACAGATTTATTGTCATACATTCTGTGTCTTAAAAATGATCTGATTTCTTGTTCTGAATTTTGTATTTTATCTGAAAAAGAAACTATTAATTGATTTGATTTTGACACATCTTTAAATGACTTAATTTTAAATTTTTTAATATTTTTCTCTGTATTACTTAGTAAATCTCTTATCATAATATCAATTGAGTCTCTGATAATTTGATAAATAGCAATTTTATAATTTTTTTTATTAATTTTTTTTTTATATTTTTGATAAATGTCTTTAAAAAAATCTAATTCAACTAATTCCTCAAGTTTAAATAAGTTTGCTTTAATTCCATCCTGGATATCATGATTATTATATGCAATATCATCTGATATAGCTGATATTTGAGCTTCTAATGATGGATACGTTTTAAAATTAATCTTTTTTTTGAAAACTTTTGATCCAATTAGCTTATTTATCATGCTTAGATCATCTACTGGTCCATTATGTTTTAGAAGTCCTTCTAAAGTTTCAAGAGTTAAATTTAGTCCATCAAATTTGAAATATTTATTCTCTAAAAACATTACTATTCTTAGTGTTTGAAGATTATGATCGAAACCTCCATAGTTTTCCATACATTCATCTAGAGCATCTTCTCCTGCATGACCAAAAGGAGTGTGACCTAAATCATGAGCAAGACTTAAGGTTTCTGCTAAATCTTCATTTAATTTAAGGTATTTTGCAATTGATCTTGCTATTTGAGCAACTTCAATTGAATGAGTGATCCTTGTTCTAAAATGATCCCCTTCTGTGTTTACAAAAACTTGGGTTTTATGCTTTAGTCTTCTAAACGATGCGCTATGAATTATACGATCTCTGTCACGTTGAAAAGGAGATCTATATTTTGAATTAGCCTCTTTATTAAGTCTACCTTTACTTTTAAATACGCCTAACAGAGTGTCTTTTTTCATCCTTTAATTTAAATAATTAAGTATTATATTAGTAATATCAGTGTTCAGACATGATTAAAGAAATTAAATTTACGGATAAAGCGTTAAAACAAATAGATAATTTGTTATCAAAAAAAGATAAAGGATCATTCTTTAGAATCGCTATTAAGGGTGGAGGATGCTCTGGTTTTCAATACGAATTTACTTTTGATAAATCAAAACAAGATGATGATTTAAATTATCAAAATATTTTAATTGATAAAACTTCAGCTGATTTACTTAAAGGGTCTGAGGTTGATTATGTGTCAGAATTAATTGGTGAACAATTCAAAATATCTAATCCACAAACCAAATCTTCATGTGGTTGTGGAGTTTCTTTCTCACTTTAATGCTCATTTCATCTTGGAATGTAAACTCGGTAAGAGCAAGAATTGAAAATATCAAAAGTTATTTATTAAAATATAAACCTGATATTTTAATGATGCAGGAAATCAAAACTGAAGATGTTAATTTTCCATATGATGATTTTTCATCAATGGACTATGAAAGTCATGTATTTGGTCAAAAAAGTTACAATGGTGTAGCAATAATATCTAAAAATAAATTAAAAAATGTCAAAACAGATTTAATTAGGGATAAGTTAAAACAATCAAGAATAATTTCAGCTGAATTTGAACATAAGAAAAAAAATATACAATTAATAAATATTTACACCCCTAATGGTAATCCTGTAGATACTGAAAAATACGATTATAAAAAAGATTGGCTTAATCAATTAATAAAACATTTAAAAACATTATCTAAAAAAAATTCAAATATTATATTAGCTGGTGATTTCAATATAATCCCTTCAGCTGAAGATGTTTATAATGTTAAAAGTTTTGAAGACGATGCTTTATACAGACTTGAAATAAGAAAAAAATTTAGAGAAATGATTAATCTTGGTTTTAACGATGTCTACAGACATTTTCATGAAGATAAAGAAGGATATACATTTTGGGATTATATGAGAGGTGCATGGCAAAAAAATAACGGTATGAGGATTGATCATTTTTTAGTTTCAAATTCTATAATTGATCAAATTAAAGATATTAATATTAATAAAGATCCACGTGGAAGAGAAAAGCCTTCTGATCACACACCTATTGAGATTAATTTAGCTTAAAGATTTAATTTTATTTACTAATTCTTCGTTAATATTTCTTGGACCAGTATCCATTCTGTTCTTGTGACGTCTTTCTCCGGGTAATCTTACTTCACCCATTGATTTCATTTTTTCAAAAAATTCCTCGGCATGTTTTTGCCAATTAGTACCTGATGTTTTGTCTGGATTAATTGCTAGTATGAATTCACCACCACTTGGAGGACCACCATCATTATTATCTTTGGCTGCAGTTTCAAAACTAAAATTGTCTCCTACTAATGCGCCTGCCATTAATTCTACCATCATTGCAATTGCAGATCCTTTGTAACCACCAAATGGTAATAGAACTCCACCATCTGCAATTTCCCCTGGATCCATTGTATCTTTACCATCTTTAGTTAATCCTGTTCCAAGTGGAACTTTGTGCCCTTCTCTTTTAGCAACTTGAACTTCTCCCATTGCCATTGAAGCTGTTGCCATATCATAAACAACTGGTGTTTTACCTGGACGTGGCCAAGCAAACGAAATTGGGTTTGTTCCAAATAATGGTTTTATGGCGCCAGCAGGTGCTACAGCGGGCTTATAAGATGTACAAGCAAAAGCAACTAAGCCATCTTCTGCTAATTTTTCTGTTTCAGGCCACATAGCAGCCATATGATGAGAATTATTTATTGCTAATACCGCAACACCATTTTCTTTTGCAGCTTTTGCTAATTCAGGTAATCCTTTATTTAATACAACAGGTGCTAAACAATTATTTCCCTCAACTTTAATTACTGATGGAGATATTTTTTTTACTTCAGGTTTCCCTTTTCCATTTATCTTTCCACCATTAAGACCAGTTACATAAGCTGGTAATCTAAATAAACCGTGTGACACAGAACCATCTCTTTCAGCGTTTCTGATTAAATCAGATAAAATTGATGCTGTTTCATTATCACAACCATTTGCCAAAAGGGTTTTTTTAGCTAGTTCAAATATTTCGTCTAAAGTTAATGAAACTGTGCTCATTATTTTGATTTACATTTTTTACATAAACCAAAAAATTCTAAATTGTATTTGCTATATTTCATTCCAGAGTCATCTGAAAAATTAGATAAATATTTTGATAGTTTTGAATTACTTATTTCTGATACATTCTCACAACTTTCACAAATTGAAAAAGCTGTCGCTTTTGAAATTTGACAACTAGAATTTTGACAAGCAATAAAAGCATTTCTACTTTCAATCTTATGGATTTTTCCAATTTCAATTAACTTATCTAAAGCTCTATAAACTTGTAGTGGTGCTTTAATTCCTTTTTTTTGTACATTAAAAAGAATTGAGTATGCCTTCATTGGCTCCGGTGATTTATCTATTAAATCAAAAATAATTTTTTGGTTTCTCGATAAAGTTTGTTGTTTTTGCATTTTAATATTTTCTACAATACTTCATTAATTTTTCAATTGAATCGTTTGTTTAATTTTAAGTAATGAAATTATAAAGAGTAATAGTGCAGTAGTTATTATTGAAGGACCAGATGGTGTGTTAAACTCTAAAGAAGAAAATAGTCCAATAAACACTGATAACAAGCCTCCAATTATAGAAAAGACAACCATCTTTTGAGGAGTATCCGAGATATTTCTAGCCATAGCAGTTGGAATAATTAACATTCCTGTGATCAACAAAACACCAACTAATTTAATTGAAATTGCAATTATAGCTGCCAATAAAATTGTAAAAATGGCCTTGGCTCTATCTGGATTTAAACCCTCGGCCTCAGCTAATTCATAATTAACAGTTGAGGCGAACAACGGTTTCCAAATAAATTTTAAAACTAATAATATCAATCCTCCACCAAACCAGATAATAATAAGATCATTCTTGTCAACGGCTAAAATATCTCCAAACAAAAGCCCCATGATATCAAATCTAATAAATGTTAAAAATCCAATTACAACTAAACCAACTGCCAACGATGAGTGAGCAAGCAGACCAAGCAAAGCATCACTAGGTAGATTAGTTTTTCTTTGAAGATGTATTAAAATTAAGGCAATTAATGATGAAATTAAAAATATTGAGACAGCAATATTAAATTCCATAGAATAAGCAATTGTTACACCAAGCAAAGCAGAATGAGCAAGAGTATCTCCAAAATAAGAAAGCCTTCTCCAAACAACAAAACAGCCTAGTGGACCAGTAACTAAAGCAATACCAATCCCTGCAATTAACGCTCTTATAAAAAAATCATCTAACATATTAATTTTTTTTTATTTCTCCATCGGTAGTGTGAACGTGATCATGTTTATGTTCATAAATTGTGAGTGTTTTTGAAGCTTGTTCACCAAATAAAGCCTTGTACTCTTTATTAAAAGCAACTTCTGTTGGACTTCCACAACAACACACATGTCCATTTAAACAAACAACATAATCAGTAGCACTCATAACAGTATGAAGATCATGAGATATTAATAAGATTCCACAATTTAAATTTGCAGATATTTTTTTTATTAACTCATACATTTCAATCTCACCTGTAAAATCAACTCCTTGGACTGGTTCATCGAGGACAAGTAATTCTGGTTTTTTTGATATAGCTCTTGCTAATAATACTCTTTGAAATTCTCCACCAGACAAATTTCCTAAATTTTTATTTTTAAGATGATATACACCAGTTGATTTTAGTGCTTCATCTACAACGTCATCACTAAGTTTATCTGTCAAAAGCATAAAATCATTAACTCTTAACGGTAACGTCCAATCTATAGAAATTTTTTGTGGAACATATCCAATTTTGTTTGTAAATTTTTCAACCTGACCTTCTATACCTTTGTAAAATCCAAGGGCTATTTTAGCAGTTGTACTTTTACCTGAACCGTTTGGCCCTATTAGGGTAACAATTTTACCCTTTTCAACAGTAAAAGATACGCCTTCAACAAGCCATTTATTATTTTGCTTATATCCAGCATTATTTAATTTTACTAAAATATTATTTTCAATGCTCATAAAAATCTTGACATGTAAATGTTATATTATTACATAGCGTTATATTATAACAACTTATAAAATATATTTAACAATGAAAAATCTAAAAAAAATACCTTTTATCCTTTCAATATTGTCATTATTGACATTCTTTACACCAACTAACGCTGATATTAAAGTAGTTGCATCTATTAAGCCCATACATTCTCTTGCAAGCTACCTTATGGATGGTGTTGCTAAACCTGATTTAATAGTTGATGGCTACGCATCTCCACATGGATTTGCAATGAAACCATCACATGCAAAAATGTTACAAAATGCTGACTTAATATTTTGGGTTGGAGAGGATTTGGAAAATTTTTTAGAAAAACCGTTAAAATCAATTGCAAAAAAAGCAGAAAAAATTGAATTAATGGAAATCAAAGGGTTGCAAGTATTAAAATTTAGAGAAAGAAATATTTTTGATGATCATGATGATCACGGACATGACGATCATGATGACCATGGTAAAAAGGAAGATGATCACGACGACCACGATCATGATGACCATGGTAAAAAGGAAGATGATCATGACGACCACGATCATGATGATCATGGTAAAAAAGAAGATGATCATGACCACGATCATGACGACCATGGCAAAAAGGAAGATGATCATGACGATCATGGACATGACGATCACGGTAAAAAAGATGGTCACGATGATCATGACGATCATGATGGACATGAAGGACACCACCACGGTGAATTTGATCCACATATTTGGTTAGATCCTGTAAATGCCAAAGTTATATTAAAGGAAATGGCTGAACACTTAATTGAAAATGATTCAGAAAACGAGGCTACTTATAAAAGTAACTTGAAAAAAGCTCTTAATGATATCGATAAGCTTACTGCAGATGTTAAGGCTGAGTTAAATAAGAGTGTTGCTTCAATTGTGTTTCATGATGCATATCAATATTTTGAAGAAAGATTTAACGTAAATATTTTGGGTGCTTTCACAGTCAATACTGATGTAATGCCAGGTGCAGAGCAATTAAAAGAAATTAGAGAAGTAATTGAGCATGATAAAGTTGCATGTGTATTTTCAGAGCCTCAATTTAACCCTGATATTATCAAAGCGGTTGCAAAAGACATGAATATTAAAACTGGAGTAGTGGATCCTTTAGGGGCTACTTTAAATCCAGGAAAATCATTATACTTTGATTTAATAAGAAACATGTCTGCATCGTTTAAAGGTTGCTAATCGTTATTAATGGAAAACAAGCACCAAGTTCCTGTCACTGTCTTAACAGGTTTTCTTGGTGCTGGAAAAACTACGCTTCTAAATAGAATTCTTACAGAACAGCATGGTCAAAAGTACGCTGTTATTGTAAATGAATTTGGTGAACAGGGTATTGATAATGACCTTGTAGTGGATGCTGATGAGGAAGTTTTTGAAATGAACAATGGCTGTATATGCTGCACAGTCAGAGGTGACCTAATTAGAATACTTAGTGGGTTAATGAAGAGAGCTGATAAACTTGATGCAATTATAGTTGAAACAACAGGTTTAGCAGACCCAGCTCCTGTAGCTCAAACCTTCTTTGTAGATCAAGATGTAGCAAATAAAACAAAGCTTGATGCAATTGTTACAGTTGCAGATGCTGTTCATTTAAGCTCACAAATTGAAGATCATCACGAAGCTGAGGAACAAATTGCTTTTGGTGATGTAATATTACTAAACAAAATAGATCTTGTGAAAGATGAGAATATAGACGTAGTAACAAAGAGAATTCGTAAAATTAATCCTTTTGCTAAAATTATTAAAACTACAAAATGTGGAGCACCACTAAAGGAAATTCTTAATCTTGATGCTTTTAGTTTAAAACGTATTCTAGAGGTAGAACCAGATTTTCTAGAGTCAGATCATGATCATGAACATGATGATGATGTTACAAGTTTATCATTCGTATCTGATAAGCCTCTAGACATGGAAAAATTTCAAAACTGGTTTGGAAAACTTTTACAGACAAAAGGTCAAGATATTATGAGAACTAAAGGAATACTTGATTTTAAAGGTGAAAATGATCGATATGTATTTCAGGGTGTTCATATGTTGATGGACGCTTCTCCAATGGGAAAATGGCCAGACGATAAAGAACGTAGCTCTAGACTAGTGTTTATTGGACGTAACCTAGAAACCATGAATTTAAAAGAAGGATTTGAAGCCTGTAAATCAGAATGACAACTGATTTAAATCAATTTCCACAGTTAGATAAAACCAAATTTGAACAAAGAGGAATTCAATTAGAAATTGGAGTTCCAGTAACCTGCGCAGTTTCAATTGGTAATTATATAGCTGCTGGTTTTGGCGATGGTACTATAAGAATTTTCAGTTCTGGAGAAAAACACAAAACTTTAAAGGCTCATAAGGGTGTTATTCTTTGCATGGCACGGGATGGTGATAATATCTTAACTGGTGGTGATGATGGTTTTTTTTTAAAAATTTCACTTGATGGAGAAATAAATGAAATTACAAACTTTGGTTCACGATGGGTAGATCATGTTGCAGCACATAATGGAAACCTAGTTTGTTCTTCAGGTAAGGTAGTTTATTATTGGGATAAAAATAAAAAAGAACCAAAATCTTTAAATCATGATAGTACAATTGGAGGTTTGGCATTTGATGCTAAAGGTAGACGGTTGGCTGTATCTAGATACGGAGGTGTTACAGTTTGGAAAAAAGATTACAGCAATAAGTGGAAATCAACAAAATTAGATTGGAAAGGTTCTCACAATAAAGTGAGTTTTAGCCCAGATGGTAAATACTTGGTTACGTCCATGCAAGAAAATGTACTTCGTTGCTGGCGTTTAAAAGATAAGCTTGATTTTGCTATGTCAGGATATGGCTCAAAAGTCAAAAGTTTTGCATTTATTGATGACACAAGTTACTTGGCAACATCAGGAGCAATAGATGCAATATGCTGGCCTTTTGACGGTGAGGGACCTATGGGACGCACACCTATTTGTGTTCCTTATGTAGGTAATAATCAAGTTACATTTATAGAACCATTCCCAGATGAAAAAGCAATTTTTGCTGGTTTGAGTGATGGCTCTGTTTTTTTATCTCAAATTGAAAATGAGAATAACACTATAATAATTAGAAGTTTCACAGGTTCTGAAGTTAGTGCAATCGCAATGACTGATGATAAATCAAGTATATTTATTGGTGACATGAATGGAAATACTTTATGGACTTCAATTTGGGATCAATAATAAATGTTTAATAAAAAAAAACCAAATTTAGAAGCAATTCAGAATTTAAAAAATTATTTTATAAAAAAATATCAAATACCAGAAAGTACAATTTTAAGCATTGCAGAATTAAATTGTCATGAACCTGATTGTCCACCTACTGAAACAGTTATAACTGCTAGATCAATTGATGGAACTACGAAAAACTGGAAAATTCATAAACCTATTGAAGAAATAAGTGAAAAGGATGTTAAGGATTTAGAAAATAACAACCATTAATTGAGTAAATAAAATATTATAATAATTATAAATGTGCTAAAATTAAGTTTAATAATTTAAACTTAATATTATATCTTGCATTATGAAGATCAGTATTGGAAACAGATTAGAGGAGATTACACTACCAGATCAAAATGGTAGTTCATTTAATTTATCTCAGACGTTGGGAAAAAAAGTCTTATTAACTTTTTATAGAATTGCTGGTTGTAGCTTCTGCAATCTAAGACTTAATGAAATTAGTAAGAAATTTGGTGAACTTGGAAATAACTTTACACATGTTGGAATATTTCATTCACCAGTAGATAATTTAAAATTGTATATGGATAAACATAAAAATTTACCATTCACAGTGTTAGCAGATGAAAATTTTGAATATTTCCAAAAATATGAAATTGAGAGATCAGTGAGTAAAACACTTAACGCAATGTTGTTTAAAGCACATAAAATTATCCCTGCTATGATAAAAGGTTATATTCCAACAAGAATAAAGGGTCATTTAGATATAGCTGTGACCGACGTTCTAATTAATGAGGATGGTGTAGTTCAAGATGTTTATTATGCTAAAAAGGACATTGCAGATCATTTTGAATTTGAAAAAATTAAGCAGTTTGCACTTAATTAAATAAATAATGAAAATTGAATATTATTTTAGTGTCTTGTCTCCATTTACTTACTTAGGTGCTGATAGATTTACAAAAATAGTAAGTCAATATAATTTAGAAGTAATAGAAAAACCACTTGATTTAGTTGGTGAAATTTTTCCAAATACCGGAGGATTACCAGTTCCTAAAAGACACCCTGCAAGACAAAAGTACAGACTTTTGGAAATGGAGAGAATTTCAAATAAATTAGGTTTGCCAATTATTAAACAGCCAAAATTTTTTCCACCTAGTGATCCACATTTGCCAGCAAAATTTGTAATCGCCTCAAATAAAATGGGAAATAAACTTCATTTTGGAAATGAGTGTTTAAAATATTTATGGTCTATGGATAAAGATCTTTCAGATCACAAAATACTTCAGGAAATTTGTGAAAAATTAAATTTAAATTTTGAGGAAATGAAGAACTTAGCTTTAACTGACGAAGTAAACATTGAGTACCAAAAAAATTCAAAAGATGCAGTTAATAACCATGTATTTGGTGCTCCTTCATATGTCTTAAATAACGAGATTTTTTGGGGTCAAGATAGATTGGATTATCTTGAAGATGCATTAAAAAAATAATTTAAAATTACTAAATTTTATTAATAATTTAATTAAACATTGTATTTTTTTATAAGAAGATTTATTTTTATTTATAATCTGTATTTATGAATGATTTGAATTTATTTAAAAAAAATGGCTTTCTTGTTAAAGAAAATCTAATTTCTCAAACAAAGATAAATAAAATTAATAAAATTGTTAATGAAGTAATTTCAAAAGAAAAAAAAAGAAAAAAAGGTAATGGCACAAATGGAACTCAGTCCTATAATAATTACCATTTTGTCTACAATTCGAGTTCTCCAAAATATAAAGAAATTTTAAGACTAAATAATCCTCAGAACAGACATAAAGTTTTCTATGAATTATCTAGAGATAAAAAGATTATATCTATAGCTAAAAAATTATTAGGTGGAACAGTGAGATTTCATCTTGGTAAATTAAATTTTAAGCTTCCAAATAAGAAAAAAGGCAGTGAAATTGGATGGCATCAAGATTGGGCTTTTTACCCTCATACAAATGATGATTTAATTACTGTTGGTATATATTTAGATGATTGCTACGAGAAAAATGGGCCACTTAAAATAATTAAGAATTCACACAAAAAGAAATTGTACAGCCACCACAGCAAAGAAAATTATTTTGTTGGAAAAATAGACACTAAGAAAAATAAAATAGGAACTAAAGATAGTGTTTCTATAACTGGAACAGCTGGAACAGTAGTATTTTTTCATTGTAGATCAGTTCATGGGTCTGGACACAATCAAATGAATAACTCAAGACCGTTAATTTTATTTGGTTATAGAGCTTGTGATGCGTGGCCATTAATCAATGATGGAAATCCTCATCCTGAGGTTGATTTGGAAAATTATGACAAAAATATAATTGTAGGAAATAAATCAATAAAACCAAGATTGACTAAAGTTCCAACCATTATCCCACTGCCTAAGAGGAAACATTACGTTTCTATCTATGAACTTCAAAAAAATTAAATCACATTAAAGTTTATTGTAATAAATCTTTAAAATTACATTTATATAAAAATCAAATGTCATTTCTAAAAAAAAAAACTATTACAGGCTTTAAGAATTAATACTTTTAAACTCCAGCATATCTTTAAAAGTATACATTTCAGGTTTTTTGAAAGTAATTTTTGGAAATTTTTTATTAAAGTCAGAGGATAGTTGTTTATTAAATTCAATTAAGTTTTTTATTTCAGTCTCATTAAGTTGTCTCAAAATATAAGCTAAAGTAATATGGAAAGTATATCTTTGATGATTTTCAAATTTAATTTTTAACAAGCTACTAAGTTCATCTCTACAATTTCTTAGAATTTTTTCATCCTTTTCAGAAAAGGGTACTAAAATAATACTATAACCACCAAAAAAAGTTTTTAGTTTAAGATTAAATTGTTTTGGAAAATTATAATTTTCAATTTTTTTATTTAATTCAACAGCTATATCTTTATAATCCATATCAGGATCTATATCGGATGGCCAATAATTGGTGTTTTTTGTATTTAAATTACAACAATCAAATAATGTCATATGAAAACTAGATGGAGGTAAATAGAAATAAGTTTTTTTAGGATTAAAATTTTCTATTTTTTTTTGGAAACTAATAATTTGATTAGATAAATCGGTATTAATAGGAATATTACAAATTATTGTGCAGCCTGGAAATGATATAGGGTTTCCTTTGTTGTCAAATTTATTTTCAGCACCTTTTAAAGTGTAACCTTCAAGTTTACCTGCTAAAAACTTTTCCTCATTATTAACTATGTTTAAATCCATTAAAATATACTAAAACCATTTTTTATTTTCTTTTTCACAAAGTTCTTTCAGCCTTAGAGGATAATCTGTAAATATTCCATCTACACCATATTCAATCATTCGCATCATGTCGCTTTCTCTATTTACAGTCCAAGTATTTACCACTAGTCCATGATTGTGTGCTTCTTCAATATTTTTTTTTTTTATATCTTTGTAAAAAGGATGCCAAGCAATTCCACCTAAATTATTTATAACTTCTGGAATTTCGCTGTTATTAAAAAATGGAATAAACCCCATCCAAGGTGAATTTTCATAAATATTTTTCCTTGTTTTTTTTAATTCTTGTTGTGTTGATAAATAACCTCTAGAAATTTTTGGTAATTGTAATTTAAATTCTTTTAAAACTCTCCAATCAAAGGAAGAAACTAAAATTCGATCGCTTAAATTAGAGACTTCTATTTCTTGCTTTACAAGTTTTACAATCTCAATAGGTTCAGGAACTAGATTGCTAATTAATGGACTAGACTTAAATTCTAAATTAATTATTAAATCTTCAGTTTCATAAGATTTTAATAATTTAAATAATTTGTTTAAATTTGGTATTCTCTGGTTTTCTAAACTTTTTTGATTTAAAAATCTTCTGCCATAACTAGATAATTTATTAACAGCTCCTATATCATAATTTAATAATTCTTTATAAGTTTTACTATTAATTTTCATATATTCATCTTCTATCCAATTACCATCTAAGTCTTTAGTCTGATCTCTGTCTAAGAAAAAATCATGGGTAATTACTGGCACCGAATCTTTAGAAAATAAAATATCTACTTCTAATCCTCTAAAATTATTATCAAATAAATATTTGAAACTCTCTAAAGTATTTTCAGGAAGATCACCTCTAGCTCCTCGATGACCATAAATTTTTATATGATTTGGTTTACTTAAAATCAAATTTAATTAACTCTTTTGCCAGTACTTTTATCAAAAATATAATATTTATTGTTCTCCATATTTACTCTTAAATTAGAACCTTTTTCAACAGTTTGATTTCCTGGACACCTATAACAAAAGTCTTTTTTATTTTTCAATTGACCATAAACAATATTATCCGAACCAAGCTGTTCCACTAAGTCTACTGTTAAATTAATTAAACCACTCTCAGATTGTACTAAATGCTCAGGTCTTATTCCTAATGTAACCTCACCCTCAAAGTCAGTATTAACATCTTTAATTTCAAAACCTTCTGCAGATAATGTTTTATTTTTTAAATTACCATTTAAAAAATTCATTTGAGGTGAACCAATAAAACCAGCAACAAATAAAGATTTTGGATTATCATATATCTCAATAGGAGTTCCAAGCTGTTCAATAATTCCATTATTAATTACTGCCAATCTGTCAGCAAGTGTCATGGCCTCAACTTGATCATGTGTAACAAATATACTTGTTACTCCAACCTTTTGTTGAAGTTTTTTAATTTCAAGTCTCATCTGAATTCTTAATTTTGCATCTAAGTTTGAAAGAGGTTCATCAAATAAGAATATTTTTGGATTTCTTACAATTGCTCTTCCCATGGCAACCCTTTGTCTTTGACCTCCAGATAACATTGAAGGTTTTCTCTGTAAATAATCTGAAATTTGTAACAGTTTAGCTGCATCATTTACTTTTTGCTCAATTGTTTCTTTATCAATTCCTCTGTTTTTTAAACCATAAGCCAAATTATTATACACATTCATATGTGGGTATAATGCATAGTTCTGAAACACCATTGCTACATCTCTCTCAGATGGATCAACTTCATTAATTAATTTTCCATCAAGATTAATATCACCCTCTGTAATGTCCTCTAAACCTGCAACCATTCTTAATAAAGTTGATTTTCCACATCCACTTGGTCCTACAAAAACCATAAACTCTCCTTCATCTACACTTAATGAAGTTTCGTGAACAGCCTTAGTTCCGTTTGGATAAATCTTAGTCACATTTTTTAAATCTAAAAAACTCATTTATTTCTCCGTTTGAATTAATCCTTTTATGAACCATTTTTGTAAAAATACTACCACTAAAACTGGTGGGATCATTGATAAAATTATATATGCAAATCTTTCTGCTGTTCTTGGCAAAGCAACTCCTTCATAGCTTTCTGTGTAAATAATTTTCATTCCCATTACAACAGTCCAATATTCTTCTGCAGTTGTCATTATTAGCGGCCATAAATATTGGCTATATCCATATACGAACATAAAGATAAACATTGCTGCTATCATAGTTTTTGATAGTGGTACCAAGAAATCTATGAAAAAACTCCAAGCATTTGCTCCATCTAATTTTGCCGACTCCAAAAGTTCATCTGGAATTGTTTTGTAAAATTGTCTGAAGAAAAAAGTTGCTGTAGCTGAAGCAACTAACGGAAGAATAAGGCCTGTGTATGAATTTGTTAAACCTAAATCAGATACAATTTTATAGCTTGGAAAAATTCTTACCTCCAAAGGAACAAGTAGAGTAATAAAGATTAACCAAAAAATTGGTACAGCTAATTTAAATCTATAATAAACCAAAGCATATGCTGACATTGCAGAAATAACTACTTTAAGTGTTGCAATCCCTAATGCCATTATAAAACTATTAATAAACATTTTTGCAGCAGTCACTTCTTCTGACCAACCACCTTTTTCATTTAAAACTTCGTTATAGTTTCTTGCTAGCTGATCACCTATATGAAACTTCATACCTTCCGTCAGTATAGTTACAGAGTCATGTGAAGAACTTGCAAAAGATATCCAAATAGGAACTACCATTAACAATACCCCTAATATTAAAATAATATGAGCAATTATTTGAAGTGGTTTAATTTTCATTTATCTTGAAAAACCCCCTTAATAAAATGTTTCTGCAACACAATTATAATTAAAATTGGTGGAACCATAGACATCATCACAAAAGCAAAACGATGAACAATAGAACCCGACATCATTTTTAATCCCATAACCACTGTCCAATATTGTTCTGAAGTTGTTACCAATAGCGGCCATAAGTACTGATTGTAACCAAAAACAAACATAAATATTAACATCGCTACAATCATCGTTTTTGACAAAGGAATTAAAAAATCAACAAAAAATCTCCAGGTATTTGCCCCATCAAGTTTTGCAGACTCAAGTAATTCATCTGGAACAGTTTTATAAAATTGTCGAAAGAATAATGTTGCTATAGCTGATGCTGAAATTGGAACTATTAATCCAAAGTAAGAATTTACTAAATTAAGTTCAGCCATTACTGAATAAGTAGGAAAAATTCTTAACTCTAGTGGTACTAATATCGTGATAAAAATTATCCAAAACAATAATGTTGCATGTTTTATTCTATAATAAACCAATGCGTAGGCAGCCATTAAAGATGTGACAACGGATAGAATTGCAACTCCCGTAGCCATTAAAAAACTATTAAAAAACATTTTTAATGCTGTTATCTCTTTAAAGAAACCACCCTGATATAATAAAACCCGTAAGTAATTTTCATAAAAGCTATCTCCTAAAAACATTTGGAGACCATTCATATTAATCATTGAACTTGTGTGCGTTGAGCTAGCAAAAATCATCCACACAGGAAGTACCATGATAAGTATTCCAATGATTAAAATTAAATGTGAAAAACTTGATGTGATAAATCTAGTCATTAATTATAATGTATTTTCCCTTCGATATATCTAAATTGAAAAATTGTAATTACTAATACAATCAACATCATCATTATTGATTGAGCTCCAGCACTTCCTAAATCTAATCCTCTAAATCCATCCATGTAGGCTTTATAAACTAGAGTTCTTGTTTCACCTGAAGGAGCACCTATCGTTGTAGTATCAATAATTCCAAATGTATCAAAGAAAGCATAGGTTATATTAATAATTATTAAGAAGAATGTAGTTGGCATTAATAATGGGAATGTAATTGTCCAAAATCTTCTAAAACTATTTTTACAATCAATCATTGATGCTTCAATTACAGATTTTTGTATAGCTTGAAGACCTGCCAAGAAGAAAATAAAATTAGCACTGATTTGCTTCCAAGAACCAGCTATTATTACATAAATATACGAGTCAAAAACACTCTCGTACCAATTGAAACCCCAAAGTTCGTGAAATAAATGATAAAGGAGCCCAAATCTTTCACTAAAAAAATAATTTGCCATTACACCTACAACCGCAGGCGCAATTGCATAAGGCCAAATTAAAAGTGTTTTGTAAGTGCTTTTACCATGTATTACATTATTGGCCTGAACGGCAAGCAGCAAACCGATTGAGCCGGTAATTAATGTAATTGCAAAACTATAAATAATAGTAAATTTGAAAGCTATAAAATAAGCTGGATCATCAAAAATAAATAAAAAATTATCAAACCATACAAACGTCGCTCCAAATCCAAAAGCATCTTGCATTGTAAATGCATCTCTGAAGGTTTGTATGATTGGCCAATATAAAAAAATTAATAAAATTCCTAACTGTGGTGCTAAGAATAAATATTGTGAATAGCTAGATTTAAATTGGACTTTTTTCATATAAGTAAAATAAAAAATAAGGAGGGTAAATCAACACCCTCCTTATTTAAATTATTAATTATAAAGTTTTAGCGAATTGTTTTAACAATTTAGCTGCACCTTTATCCATGTTCTGCAATCCTTTTTCGATTGATATTTTGCCGTTTAACATTGGCTCAACATTTTCGTAAATTACTTCACGAATTTGTGGCCAAT
>CACBRW010000010.1 GCA_902541745.1 uncultured Pelagibacteraceae bacterium
ATACCTGTTGTTATTCCTTTTTTTGCCTCAATAGAAATTGTAAAAGCCGTCTTGTTTCTTGATTGATTTACTGGAGACATTAAAGATAAATTTAATCTTTTTGCTTGAAGTGAATCAAGTGCTAAACAAATTAAGCCTCGCCCGTATTTTGCCATGAAGTTAATATTTTTTGCATTTGAGTCTGATGTTGAAATAACTAAATCTCCTTCATTTTCTCTTTTTTCATCATCTACTAAAATAAACATACCACCTTTTTTGGCTACACTTATAATTGACTCTATTGAGGTAAAGTTATTTTTTTCCATTAAAATAGTTCCTAACGTATTTAGATAAGATATCTATCTCTATGTTGACTAAACTAGATTTTTTTAAAGTTGATAAATTCGTTTCTTTGTAGGTATGAGGGATAATCCAAATTTGGAATCCTTGTTTAGTCACTTTTGAAATTGTAAGAGAAATACCATTCACACAGATTGACGCTTTTTCTATTAAGTGTTTTCTTTCCTTTTTAGGTAAATCAAAGTCAAAAAGAAATGATTTATCTATTTTTTTAATACTTAATACTTTACCAACAGTATCAACATGTCCTTGACAAATATGTCCTGAAATTTTTGTCCCATATTTTAAAGGTAATTCTAAGTTTATTTTATCTTTTATTTTTAAAAATTTGAATTTTGATCGAATTATAGTTTCTTTCGAAAGATAAAATTCCATAATTTTGGATTTATATGAAATTAAAGTTAGACAGACACCATCACAGGCAACAGACAAACCCATGTCTTTATTGGATACTTTAACATTACTTTTAACAAAAATGTTAAGACCTTTAGGTCTTTTAATAATTTTAGTAATAGTACCTTGGTTATAAATTATTCCGTTAAACATTTTTTCTAACTATATAGTGTTATTCTGTCTTTTCGTAAATTGAGATTTAGATTAATTTTTGTTTTATATTTTTGATTTAATACATTTTGACTACTAAATTTCAAATATTCGAAGTTTTTAGAGAGATTCTTTGGGCTTTTATACAAATAAAATTTATTAAAAATTTTATTCTTAATCAGTGAATTTGTTAATTTATCTCCTCCTTCAATTAGTAAATTTCTGCATCCATAATTATGTAATTTTTTCAAAATTAATTTAATGTCAAATCTGTTATTTCGATCAATTCTAGATTTAATTAGATGAATTCCTTTTCTTTTGAATTTTGAAATTTTTAATTTGTTTGCTTTATTGTAAAAAATTATAGTATTTTTTTTATTAGAGGATTTTATTATATAACTGTTTATTTTAGAATCTAACTTGTTATCTAAAATAATTCTTTTTGGAGAAAATTTTTCAAAACCCTTCAAACGACAATTTAATTTTGGATTATCTTTATTTAGTGTTTTGTGAGTAATCATCAAACAATCATTTTGATATCTCAACATTTGTGTAAATTGATCTGAATAAGAATTTGTAATCTTTTTCTGTTTCTTACTGTAAATAATATTATTATTTGAAATAGCTATTTTACCAGTGACGAAGGGTAATTTTTTCTTTCTATTAAAAAAATACGGTAAATAAAAACGTTCAATTTTATTTTTTAATAAACCTTTTTTTACAATTATTTTTTTTGACTTTAAAATTTTAAAACTTTTATTTCTTACTCTTTTGTCTATGTCGGTAACAGCATATATAACCTCTGAAATTTTTGATTTTATTATCGCTTCAGTACATGGTGGTGTTAAACCATGATGACAGCATGGTTCTAAAGTAACATACATTTTTGAACCTTCTAATTCTTCGAAACTATTTTTAATCGCATTAAATTCAGCATGTGGTCTTCCATTAGATGAGGTTTGTCCTATAGATATAATTTTATCATTTTTAACAATAACACATCCTACAGAAGGATTTGATCCGGTCTGTCCATGACGAGATTTAGCCAAGTCTAAGGCTAATTCCATATAAAATTTATCTTTTGATGAAAATTTATCTTTTTTTGTAGACATCAAGCTTGTCCACGAATTGTACGAAATCTTTTTCTTCTCTAAAGTTTCTATATACAGATGCAAATCTTACATATCCAACTGGGTCTAAATCTTTTAATCCATCCATAACCATTGTCCCAATTGTATTTGTTGATATCTCTCCTTGTCCTAGTTCTTCAAGAGATCTTGAAATATTACTGATGAATTTTTCTATTGTAGCAGTATCTATTGGTCTTTTTTTTAGAGCTATGTAGATCGATTTAGATAATTTATCACGATCAAATGACGATTTTCTTCCATTTTTTTTAACAACCATCAATTCTCTAAATTGAATTCTCTCAAATGTAGTAAATCTTTCACCACATATGCACAATCTTCTTCTTCTTATTGCGGTACCATCTTCAGTTGGACGTGAGTCTACAACAGAGGTATCACCTTTTTTTTCGCACGGACAAATCATTTACTAAAGGTTCTTATATATCGGAAATGAAGAAGTTAAAGAAATAACTTCATTTTTTACTTCGTTTTCTATTTTGCTGTTATCTGTTGGGTTTTCAGATAAACCTTTCAGAGTTTTTGTTATTAATTCACCTACTGTTTTAAACTCATTTAATCCAAATCCACGAGTTGTAGCCGCTTGAGTTCCTAATCTTATTCCAGATGTAATCATTGGTTTTTCTGTATCAAATGGAATACCATTTTTATTACATGTAATGTTTGCTCTAGACAAACTCTCTGCTGCAAGATTTCCTTTTACATTGTAGGGTCTCAAATCAACTAACATCAAATGTGTATCTGTTCCATCTGAATAAATTTTAAATCCATTATTTTTTAAAGTTTCTGCTAACATTTTTGCATTTGCTAAAACAGATTTAATGTAATCTTGAAATTCTGGTTGTAGCGCTTCAAGAAAGCCAGCTGCTTTTGCTGCAATAATATGCATTAAAGGTCCTCCCTGATAACCAGGAAAAACGGCTGTGTTAAATTTTTTAGCAAGATCTTCATGATTAGTTAAAATTATTCCTCCTCTTGCGCTTCTAAATACTTTGTGAGTTGTTGATGTAACCACATGAGCATAGTCACATGGATTAGGATATCCTTTACCAGCAACTAATCCAGAGAAGTGAGCCATATCAACCATTAAGTAAGCTCCAACCTTGTCTGCTATCTCTCTAAATCTTTTAAAGTCAATTACTCGAGAATAAGCACTTCCACCTGCAATGATTAGTTTAGGTTTATGCTCTAAAGCAAGTTTTTCAACATTATCATAGTCTATCAACTCAGATTCTTTGTCTACATCATAACCTACGGCGTTAAACCATTTGCCAGACATTGAAATTTTTAATCCATGAGTAATATGGCCACCTGAATTTAAACTCATACCCATAAATGTTTCACCTGGGCTTAACAAAGCTAAAAATACTGCTCCATTAGCTTGTGCACCTGAGTGTGGTTGTGCATTTGCAAATTTACAATTGAATAATTTTTTTAATCTTTCAATAGCAAGATTTTCAGCCACATCAACGTGTTCGCATCCATTATAATATCTTTTACCAGGATAACCTTCAGCATATTTATTAGTTAAAACTGATCCTTGCGCCTCTAATACTGCTTGAGATACTATATTTTCAGACGCAATTAGCTCAATATGTTGTTGTTGTCTGATTAACTCATCTTTAATAGCTTTATAAAGCTCTGGATCTTTTACAGATAAACTATCCTCAAAAAAACTTTTATAACTATCATTTAAATAACTTTTTTCGCTTGACATAATTATATTTTCTTAACCCTTCTCAAGTGTCTACCACCATTAAATTTTGTATTTAAAAAAACACTTACAAATTTTAAAGCATTTTTTTTGGTTATTAACCTTGATCCTAATGTAATGATATTTGCATCGTTATGCAATCTGGATAATTTAGTTGATTTTAGATTAAAACATTGTGCAGCACGAATATTTTTATGCTTATTTGCCGCAATATTCATACCAGTCCCAGATCCACACACTAAAATACCAACATTACTCTTGCTTGATTTGACTTTTCTAGCAACTTTATGAGCATAGTCAGGATAATCAACATTGCTGTCATCTTTTGGACCCAGGTCCTCAAATTTAACTTTTTTATTTTTTAAATAATTTTTAATTATCTCTTTTAATTTAAATCCAGCGTGATCTGATGAAATAAATATTTTTTTCAAATTAATTAAATTTGTAATCTAAAACACAAGCGACTAAATGTATTCTATTCTCTTCTCCACCATTAAATGCATTGTGATACTTGG
Organism: uncultured Pelagibacteraceae bacterium; assembly: GCA_902541745.1. GTDB lineage: Bacteria > Pseudomonadota > Alphaproteobacteria > Pelagibacterales > Pelagibacteraceae > Pelagibacter. Next base: position 4,257 of record CACBRW010000010.1, read on the forward strand.
TATTATTTGTAATCCAAACAGAACCATCAGCAGGCATATGTTTCGCAACGTTATCAATAACCATGATGCAGCCAGGATTAGTAATTAAAGGTATGTGTAATCTCGGCTCAGGATCTCTATGCCAGCTTAAAGTTGATCTTGGCTCTTTTAAAAGAATTCTTACTCTTCCAAGCTTATATCTAGATGAAAGAGTGTCATATACTTCTTTGAAATAAGTATTTTCATAATCTTTTATAAATTCTGAATATAATGACTCATTAAGCGTCTCATCTCTAACAACCTCTTTTCCTGATTTATCAGGTTTTGTCCAATATACTCCTCTAGCCTTGTTACCTTTAATTGAGTCTGGGTCACCAGGTATTTGAGTTAATGATATCGCTCCAAAATGTGTTACACCAGCATCTTCAAATTTTTTAATCTTAACTATTTGATGATAAGCTTCTTGCAACTTTTCAATATCAAACTTAATTTCTTGTTTCTGAAAATCGCTAAAGTCTAATACTCTATCTTCTTTTTTAATATTTAAGTCTATTACTTTTGAATTTTCTATTGTCATCTTGATTGCTTTCTACCCTTTTTTTTGTATATGTGTATATTACATTTGTCGCAATTTAAAAGTAAATTAAAACATGATTATTGGGAAATATCCGAGTCTTAGACTTAGAAGAAATAGAAAAGAATCTTGGTCAAGAAGACTGATTCAAGAAAATACCTTAAGTCCAAATGATTTTATATTACCTATTTTTTTAATTGAAGGATCAAATAAACGGCAAAAGATTTCATCAATGCCAGGTGTATACAGATATACAATTAATCGATTGAGTCAAATAGTGGACAGAGCCATAAAAAAAAAGATACCAATGGTTGCGCTTTTTCCAAAAACCCAAAATGTACATAAAGATGAATTGGGAACAGAATCACTTAATGAAAAAAATTTAGTTTGTAGAGCAATTAAAGAAATTAAAAAAAGATACAAAAATCAAATAGGTATAATGTGCGACGTAGCATTAGATCCCTACACATCACATGGTCATGACGGTTTAATTAAATCTAACACTATTCTAAACGACGAGACTGTAGAGGTACTGATTAATCAATCATTACTTCAGGCAGAAATGGGTTGTGATGTAATTGCCCCATCAGATATGATGGATGGCAGAATAGGAAAAATAAGAAAAGCTTTAGATAAAAATAAATTCCAAAACGTTCAAATATTATCTTACGCTGCAAAATATGCCTCAAGCTTTTATGGACCATTTAGAGATGCAGTCGGTTCTAAAGGCTCATTAAAAGGAGACAAAAAAACTTATCAGATGGATTATAGAAATTCTGATGAAGCTTTAAGAGAAGTTGCACTAGATATTAAAGAAGGTGCAGATATGGTAATGGTTAAACCTGGTATGCCTTACTTAGACATAATAAGATCAATAAAAGAAAAATTTAAATTACCTGTATTTGCCTATCAAGTATCAGGAGAATACAGCTTAATTGAAACAGCAATAACGAAAAAATTAATTAATAAAGATGCTATATATGAAAGCTTAGTCGCTTTTAAGAGAGCTGGTGCCAATGCTATAGTAAGTTATTACGCTGATAGAATTGATAAAATAATAAAATAGTTATTTTAATGTATTTAAAAATAGTAACCTGCTATTAGGATAATTTAAATTATTTGGTTTTAATATAGTTTTATCCAAATAATCACCTACTAATTTCAAACCGCTCAGTAAAGTGCTGAGATCATTAACTTCTATATCTTTTTCAATCAAAAAATTAGGTACATATTTTTTTTCATTTAAAGAACTAGCGAAATATACAGTCTTGTTACCTTCTAAATCTTTTTCAACTAAATTTTCGAGTGCTAAGTCATATCCTAAAATTTTAAGTAACTCCAATTCCCAAAAAACATATTTTTTTAACCAATCTTTTTCTTTTAGAATTAAAAATAAATTTTGAATTATAAAATAAACTTTATCATTAGATTGAGACTCAGCTGTTAGTATTTTAATCAAATTCATTGCAGAAGAAATACAAGACAGCTTTTGTTTGTGATCAAAATATAATGGAGTATAGGCATTTAAAATTTCAATTTTAAAATAACCTATTCTATTTTCATTTTTAGAATTATAATTAACATGGAGTTTGTTGCCAACTTGAAGATAATTTTTAATTTTTTTTGAAGTACCACCAAATATAATTCCTGATATCTTTCCTTTTTCTTTTGTAAATAATTCAACAATTAATGAATTTTCATTATATCTTGTTTTGCTTATTAAAAATCCTTCGTCTGACCAATTCATTTTTTATTTGTATTTTTCAAACATTCTATTGCAGCATTTTGTTCAGCTTCTTTCTTTGATTTTCCAGTAGCTATAAAATATTTTGTATTGGGTAATTTTACTCCAACTTTGAATATAGGTTTATGTCTTGGACCTGTATTTGAAATCAATTTATACGTTGGTAATTTTTTAAAGTTTTTTAAAGTTAGTTCCTGTAGCTTTGTTTTTGCATCTATTTCTGTAACAACACTTTTTTCAATATGATCTTGCCACAAGTCTAAAATTTTTTTTTCTACAATTGTAAAACCTTTATCAAGATATATAGCACCAATTAATGCTTCACAGCTATCAGATATAATTTTATCTTCAATTTTTATTTTTTTATTGTTAGGGTTAAATGTTTTAACATAACTAGATAAATTGATTTTTTTTGCTATATCCAAACAGGTTTTTTTATTCACTAATGATGCAAATTTTTTATCAAGAATACCTTCTTTTTCCTCAGGATAAATTTCTAAAAGTTTTTTTGCTATCACCAAGCCAAGAACTCTATCACCAAGAAACTCTATTTTTTCATTATTTTCATTTGGATTGAAGCTTTTATGTGTGAGGGCTTGAATAAGAAGATCTTTATTTTTAAATTTTAAATCAATTTTTTTTTCTAAACTCTGGTAGTTAATTTTCATTAGTTAATTTTATTAAATGTTCTATTAAATCTTATTGACTTATGCCATTTCCAAAATTCTATAAAACTTCCTATTTTTTTATCAGAAGAAAAAAATATAAATTGAGCTTTTCCTACTAAATTATCTTTATGCACATATCCTACACTTGTTAAATATCTGCTATCTTTAGAACAATCCCTGTTGTCCCCTAAAAAGAAATAATGATCTTTTGGTACAGTAAACACATCTGAATTTTGATAGGTGTAATCTTTAAGATAAACAGTATGAAACTTTTTTCCATTTGAAAGCTTTTCCTCAAACTTATAAACATCGATGCTTTTGTCTCCGCAGAAAATAGTAGTTTTGCTATTAATTTTAGATTTAAGAATTTCAGAATTATTCAAATATAAATTAGAGTCTATGAACTGAATTTTATCACCAGGCAAACCAATTAATCTTTTAATGTAGTCTGTTCTATTATCTGCGGGAGTTTTAAACACAATCACATCTCCCCTCTCTGGAGTGCTAAACATAATTCTTTTTCTTAATATTGGAGGGCTAAAAGGAAATGAATGCTTACTATAACCATAGGTATATTTTGTTACAAACAATCTATCACCTACTAACAAAGTAGGTTCCATGGATGAGGATGGAATATAAAATGGTTGTACCAAAAGCGATCTAATTATAACCGCAATTATTAATGCATAAATTAAAGTTTTTATATTTTCTGAAAAAAAATTTTTATCTAATTTCATGATTTTTGAATTATTACAAATGCAGTCGAGTAATTTTTTTCATCCGAAATTGATAGAAAAAATTTAAAATTTTTGATTTTAAAATTTTTTTGTATGATTTTTGTAATTTTTTTATTTTTAACATAATAAGGCTTTCCCATTTTATCATTAACAACTTCTATATCTTTAAAATTTAAATTCATACGAAAACCTGTGCCAAGAGCTTTGGAAAATGCCTCTTTTGCAGCAAATCTCTTCGAAAAATAAGCTACTTTATTGTTTACAGCGTTAGATTGTTTCAATTCTTTAAATGAGTAAATTCTTTTTTTAAATAAAGGATTTTTAATAGATTTTTGAATTCTTTTATTTTCAACAATATCAACACCAACACCAAGAATTTTCATTTATTTTTTTATAATTTTTTTGAAGTTTTTAATTACTTTTGAAAGTCCATCAAATATTGACTCCCCAATTATAAAATGTCCAATGTTATACTCCTCAATATCTATTATTTTTGTTAAGATTTTGGTGGTTTTATAGTCTAAACCATGACCAGCATGAACTTCTATATTTAAACCAGATGCTAATTTTGTACTTTTTTTAATTCTATTTAATTCACTAGAATAATTTTTTTTTAATTTAACTAGGTTTGCTAATTTTCCAGTATGTATCTCAATACAATCAACATTTAATCTTTTAGCAAGTCTAATATCATTTGGAGAAGGATTAATGAATAAACTTGTTCTTATCTTTGCTTTTTTAAATTTTTTAATTATTTTCTCTAATTTATTAAGATTTTTTTTTATATTTAAACCTCCCTCAGTAGTAATCTCTTTTCTATTTTCTGGAACTAAACAAATAAAATTTGGTTTTATCTTTAGTGCTTTATTAACAATTTCTTTATTCATAGAAATTTCAAGATTTACAAGAACATTTTTTAAACAACATATTTTTTTGGCATCGATATCATTTATATGTCTTCTATCTTCTCTTAAATGAATTGTTACAGAATCAGCACCATAACTAACAACTTTTTTTGCTGCATATATTGGATCTGGATGTTTTTCCCCACGAGCGTTTCGTAAAGTTGCAATATGATCTATATTTACACCTAACCTTTTCACTTAATAAATCTGCTTCCTGGTGTTGTTATTGGTATTGATTTAAGTCCGGGTGGTAATTTATTTGCTTTAAAAGTTGGAACATCTATTTTTAGATGAGATGTTATTCCAGTTTTTATTTTTAAAGATTGTTTGGTTGATCGATCAATTATAGATGCAAATCCAATTAATTTTGCTTTTGATTTTTTAATTAACTTTACACACTCTAAACTTGATTTTCCTGTAGTGATTACATCTTCTATAATTAAAACTCTTGCATTTTTTTTAATATTGAATCCTCTTCTAAGAGTAAATTTGCCATTTACCCTTTCACAAAAAATTGTTTCTTTTTTTAGTAATTTGCCTATTTCGTATCCTATAATTACTCCTCCCATTGCAGGAGCTAGTATTAAATCAATTTTTTTAAATTTTTTTTTAATTTTATTTGCTAAAGATTTACAGATTTTATCAGCTAAATTAGGGAAACTTAAAAGTTTTGCACACTGAATATATTTTGAAGAATGTAAACCTGAGGATAGAACAAAGTGACCTTCTAATAATGCATTAGTTTTTTTTAAAATATTTAAGGATTTTTTGTGTGAAAGCATTTCTTTTTTCTTCGTGTCTAATTATCTTAAATTTTATACTCTTTTGTTTTAGCTCTGCAATAAAATTAGTAAAATTCTTAAGGTTTCTAATAATTAATTTAAATTTAAAATTAATATAATTGGGATTTTTACCAACCATTTCTAAGCTCGATATATTTAATTTATGACTTCCAATAAGTGAGCTTATATCTCCTAACTGACCTGGCTTATCAGGTAATGACATCCAAAGTGTAGTATTATATTTTTTTGTTTTTTCCTCTTTTTGCTCTCCTTTATCATGCCAATATCTTCTTATTGCTGCTCTAGCTTTGCCTGTTTTGGTTGTTGGTATCCAATGAAGTGACGGTGAATTATTTTTAGATGTTATAATTTTTACACGATCACCATTTCTTAAAATAGTTTGTAGTTCGTTTTTGTTTCCATTAATTTCACAACCAACTGCTGAATTACCGATTTTAGTATGAACAGCATAAGCAAAATCTATAGCTGTTGCGTCTTTAGGTAATTTTATTACTGAACCTTTTGGTGTAAAACAAAATACGTTTTCTTGAAACATTTGTAGTTTTGTATACTCATAAGAGTCCTCAGGGTTTTCATTTTTTTCTATAATCTCCACAAGATCTTTTAACCAGTCATACTCCTTCCAGCTTAAAGAATTAAATTTTTCAGAAGATTTATACTGCCAATGTGATGCAACACCTCTTTCTGCAAATTCATGCATTTCGTCAGTTCTAATTTGAATTTCTATTGGTTTTTTATTTGAACCAATTACAGACGTATGAATAGATTTATAACCATTAATTTTTGGAGAAGAAATGTAGTCTTTAAACTTTCCTGGTATACAATTCCATTTTTTATGAAAAATACCTAAAGTTTTATAACAATCATCGACGTTTTTTAAAATTATCCTAAATCCAATGATGTCTGTTATCTGCTCAAGTGAAACTCTTTTTTTTTGGACTTTTCTCCAAATTGAAAAAGGTGTTTTTTCTCTACCATGAATTTCAGCATTAATTTCATTATCATTTAAGATTTCACTTAACTCAAAAGATTGTTCTTCAAATAAATCTTTTCTATCCAATTTTATTTCATCAAGTCTTTTTTTGATTAATTTTCTTGCGTCGTTATTTAAAATTTCAAAAGATAAATCCTCAAGCTCGTCTCTTATTCTGTGCATTCCCATTCTATCAGCTAATGGTGCATAAATTTCCATAGTTTCTTGAGCTATCCTTTTTCTTTTATCTTCTTTTGTAATGGCTTTAATTGTCCTCATATTATGAAGTCGATCAGCGATTTTAACTAACAATACTCTGATATCTTTAGATGTTGCTAAAATTAACTTTCTAAAATTTTCAACTTTAGAATTTGATCCAGCTGAATTTTCAAATGCAGAAATTTTTGTCACACCATCAACTAAATCTGCAACCTCATCACCGAATTCTTGTTTGATAGTTTCATAAGTTGCAAAAGTATCTTCTATAGTGTCATGCAGAAGACCTGTTGTAATTGTAGCGCTGTCTAGTTTTAATTCAGTTAAAATATTTGCAACTTCAATCGGGTGGACCGAATATGGATCACCAGAAGCTCTCTTTTGACTTTTATGTGCGTTAACAGCAAAATTATATGCTTTATCTAATCTTTCAGGATTTAGAAATTTGTTATAATTCTTAACCTTATTTATAAGTTCATTTGAATTAAGCATAATAATATTATACCACTAAATCAAATTTGTTTAATAGATGTAATGTCTCTATCAGGAAGCAGAGAAATCAAGGTTTTAACATCTATTTGTTTATCAGGGTGGATCCAATCCTTTTGAATCTCAAATAATGGAAATAATACAAAGTTTCTTTTATGCATCATTTTGTGAGGTAAGTTAATTTTAGAATTTTTTTTTGATACCAAATTATTAAAATCGATTATATCTAAATCACATGTACGAGGAGCATTTTTTTTTGCTTTTTTTCTACCTAATTGATTTTCTATAAATTTACATATTTTTAATAGTTCTAGAGGACTGTAATAACATTTTAATTTTAAAATTATATTTAAGAACTTAGGTTTTCTTGGATCAGGCCAAGAAGGAGTTTCATAATAACTAGATACTGAGAGAAAATCTAAGTTATATTCTGCTAATAAAAATTTTGCTTTTTCTATATTTCTTTTTCTTAGACCTAAATTTGATCCTATTCCTAAAAAAACAATTTTAGCTTGATTTTCTAATATATCTTGCCTTTTCACGGTTCCAATCTCTACTTTTTTTGGTTGCTCTTTTATCATATTGCTTTTTACCTTTTGCAACAGCTAGTTCTATTTTAGCCTTTCCTTTTTTAAAATACATTTTTGTTGGAACTAATGTGAAACCATCTCTTTGCATTTTACCTATTAATTTATTTATTTCTTTTTTATTAAGAAGCAATTTTCTATCATCTGTTGGATTATGATTAGAGTAACTGGCTTGCTTATATGGAGATATATGTGAATTAATTAAAACAATTTCACCTTTCTTTTCAACGGCATAAGACTCAGCGATATTCACCTTGCCCTCTCTTACAGATTTAATCTCAGATCCCTTTAAAACAATTCCAACTTCAAAAAGATCTTCAAAAAAATAGTTAAAGCTAGCTTTTCTGTTTAAACAAATGATTTTCAAACCAGGATTGGTTTTTTTGTTCATTAAATTAACTTAGCAGACTGAAGAGCTTTTTTTACTATTTCTTTTGTTGTATCTGTTACTTTTACAAGTGGTAGTCTTACATTGTCATCACAAAGTCCTAAAAGTTTTGCAGCATATTTTACAGGACTAGGATTGCTCTCAACAAACATTGAGTGATGAACTGGTTGTAATATTTTATCTAATCTTTCTGCCTCTTTCATTTCGTTATCGGTGTCTGATTTGGAGAATTTTTGAAAATCTGAACAAAGTTTAGGTGCAATATTAGCAGTTACACTAATAGTGCCTACTCCACCACGTTTATTAAATTCAAAAGCATTATCATCATTACCTGTTAATTGAATAAAATCTTTACCCATTTTTTCAAGTGTCTGATTAACTCTATCTAAATCACCTGTTGCATCTTTAACACCAACTATATTTTTTAATTCATAGAGTCTGGACATTGTATCAACTGACATATCAATCACAGATCTACCAGGAATATTATAAATTATAATTGGAATGCCGCACTTGTCATTAATTGCTTTATAATGTTGATACAAGCCTTCTTGAGTTGGTTTATTATAATAAGGTGTAACTATCAAAGCGCCGTTAGCTCCTGCTTTTTCTGCATGTGTGGTTAAAGAAATAGCCTCTTCAGTTGAGTTGGAACCCGTACCAGCTATAACTGGAATTTTTCCATTACTTTCTTTTATACACAAATCTATTACTCTTTGATGCTCATCATGACTTAACGTAGGGGATTCACCTGTTGTTCCAGCCGGCACAAGTCCATTAGTACCATTATCGATGTGGAAATGGATTAATTTTATATATGCTTCCTCATCTAGACCATTATTTTTAAATGGTGTAATTAAAGCAACATTTGATCCTTTAAACATAAATACTTATAACATAGTTTAAAGATTCATATACTAAAAGATTATGCTCAGAAAAATATTATTTTTAGGTTTCACCGTATCAATATTAATATTTTCAAATAATCTCTTTGCTGAAATCAATTCAATTGTACCTTTAAAAAAACCTCTTTTAAGTAAAGAAGAAATTCAAAAGAAAATATCTATAAATATCCTTAAGCCATTAAAGAAGCCCACGAAAACCAAAGAAATTAAAATCGAAGAAGAGATTGTTAAAAAAGAGTTGGTTTTAAAAGAAAAAAAATTAAGTTTTAAAATACCAAAGAAAAAACCAACTATAGCTGGTACTAGCACAGCTAAGAATATTAAGATTTCAAGATATTATAGTAAAAAAGACTTTGGGTTAGCTAAAAAAGCTATTTCAGAAATGCAGAAAAGCAAATGGCCTTCTGCGCTTAAAATAGCAAAAAAAGCAAAAGACAACTCTATTTATAATTTTATACAATGGAGACATCTTTTAACAGCTGGTAACCAAGCGTCATTTTACGATTATCAAGTTTTTTTAAATAAAAATTCAGATTATCCTAGAATAAGCAGAGTTAAATATCTTGCTGAACATAAACTATCAACAGAAAGTGTTTCACCTAAAAAAATAATAAATTGGTTTGGAGAAAAAAATCCATTAAGTGGTTATGGAAAAATGATACTTGGAGAAAGCCATATTTTAATTGGAGACAAAAATAAGGGTATAAAACTAATTAAAGAAGGTTGGGTCACAGCAGATTTATCTAAAAACGAATTAAAATATTTTAGAAAAAAATATAAAAAATATTTAAATGCAGATGACTATATTAAACGAGCTGATTATTTGGCTTGGAACGGAGATCGTTGGGATTTACAAAGATTGATAAGATATCTGCCAAAAGATTACGAACTTTTATATAACGCAAGACACCTTTTAATGAGTAAGGGTTACGGAGTTGACCAGGCTATAGCAAATGTTCCACAAAAATTTAAGAATGATGCAGGTTTAAACTATGATCGATTGAAATGGAGAAGAAAAAAAGGACGTGTAGACTCTTCAACTGAAATCTTGTTGAAGATACGAAATGATAAAGAGTATTTAGTTAGACCTGACAAATGGTGGAAGGAAAGAGAAATTATTTCAAGAGCATTGCTTTATAAAAAAAAATATGAAATTTCGTACAAAATTTCAAGCAATCATGGAATGACTGAAGGGTCTGAATATGCTGCTGCTGAATGGATGAGTGGCTGGATAGCATTAAGTTTTTTAAATGATCCAATGACTGCTAAAGATCATTTTAAAAATTTTTATGAAAATGTTAGTTATCCTATAAGCTTATCTAGAGGTGCTTATTGGCTTGGAAGAGCATATGAGAAAATAGGTGAAAGAGAGCAATCAAATAATTGGTACAGAGAAGCCACAAAATATCTTACTACATACTATGGTCAACTAGCTTTTTTAAAATTAAATCCAAATGGAAAATTTGAGTTGGAAAAAGATATGAAAATTGACCCAAAATATAGAATTCAATTTTTTAATAAAGAGCTTGTAAAAATTTCTTATCTTCTAGATGAATTAAAGAAAGATAAATATACAAAACATATTTTAAGACATTTAGCTAATGATAATATTGCAAAAGGTAGTGAGGTTTTGGCTGCAGAGTTAGCTACAAGTATAAATAGATATGACTTTGCTATTCAGGTTTCTAAAATTGCGTCTTATCAAAAAAGATTTCATAATAAATACAATTACCCAATAATTAGCACTCCTAAATATATTAATAAAAGAAAAATTCCAGAAAGTGCTTTGATCTTATCTATAATTAGACAAGAAAGTGAATTTGATTTGGAAGCTAATAGTCATGCTGGTGCAAAAGGATTAATGCAATTGATGCCCTACACAGCAAAATTAGTTTCAAAACAAGCCAAACTACCTTATTCAAAATCGAGATTAACCACTGATCCAGAATATAATATTAATTTAGGCTCACATTATATTGCAGGTTTAATTCTACAATATGATGGTGCATACCCTTTTGCAGTCGCTGCTTATAATGCTGGACCCAATAGGGTTAAATATTGGAAAAAAATAAATAAAGATCCACAAAAAAAACAAGTAGATTATGTTGATTGGGTTGAATTAATTAAATTTAGAGAAACAAGAAATTACGTACAACGTGTTATGGAAAATTATAATGTATATAGATATATTCTGGAACAACGGCCTGTACCAATGAAAAACTTTTTTAAAGATCAGCCTCTATTTTAGTGGCGGAAGAGGAGGGATTCGAACCCTCGGTACAAGTTTCCTCGCACGGTCATTTAGCAAACGACTGGTTTCAGCCTCTCACCCACTCTTCCGTATGACATTGTGTATTAAGCGATTGTATTGAAAATTCAATATATATAAAGTAATTATTCAATTATTATGAGAAATAAATACTCATTATTTTCGTTAATCAAAAATGCTCTTTCATATCATGAAAATTGGCAAAGAGCATGGAAAGATCCTGCTCCTAAAAAAGAGTACGATGCAGTTATTGTTGGTGGTGGTGGCCATGGATTAGCAACAGCCTACTATTTAGCAAAAAAACATAATATGCATAATATTGCTGTAGTCGAGAAAGGTTGGATTGGTGGAGGAAATACTGGACGGAATACTACAATTATTAGATCAAATTATTTATGGGACGCTAGTGCAGGATTATATGATCATGCATTAAAAATTTGGGAAGGTTTATCTCAAGAGCTAAACTATAATGTAATGTTTAGTCAAAGAGGTGTAATGAACCTTGCACATAATTTACAAGATGTTAGAGATTTAAAAAGACGAACACATGCAAATAGACTAAATGGAATTGATGCTGTCTACTTAAGTACTGAAGAAGTTAAAAAATTTTGTCCAATTATAAACACATCACCAGATATTAGATACCCTGTTTTAGGAGGAACTTTACAACGAAGAGCTGGTACAGCAAGACATGATGCTGTTGCTTGGGGATATGCAAGAGGAGCAGATGCAATGGGTGTTGATATTATTCAAAATTGTGAAGTTAAAGGAATTAAAAGAAATGGAGATAGTGTTGAAGGAATAGAAACAACAAAAGGATTTATAAAAACTAAGAAAGTTGGTGTAGTTGCAGCTGGTCATTCTAGCGTGATAGCTAATATGGCGGGTCTAAGACTTCCACTTGAAAGTAAACCTTTACAAGCTTTAGTTTCTGAGCCTGTAAAACCAATTATTGATACTGTTGTAATGTCTAATGCAGTGCATGCTTATGTTAGTCAATCTGATAAAGGAGAATTGGTCATAGGTGCTGGAACAGACGATTATGTTTCTTATACTCAAAAAGGAAGTCACCAAATAGTTGAAGGAACATTAAATGCTATTTTAGAATTATATCCGATTTTTAGTAGAATGAGAATGTTAAGACAATGGGGAGGAATAGTAGATATTTGTCCTGATGCTAGTCCAATTTTAAGTAAAACTTCAATTAAAGGTTTATACTTTAATTGTGGTTGGGGTACTGGAGGATTTAAAGCAACTCCTGGATCTGGAGATTTGTTTGCACATACTATTGCAAATGATGAGCCACACAAACTTAATGCTGCATTTAATTTAAATAGATTTGTAAGCGGAGACCTTGTTGATGAACATGGCGCTGCAGCGGTTGCTCATTAATGTTTTTAATAAACTGTCCATACTGTGGAGAACGAGATCAGCAAGAATTTAAGGCCGGTGGTGAAGCTCATATTGAAAGGCCTAAGCAACCAACAGAATTAAGCGATGATGAGTGGGCAGAATATTTATTTATGAGAAAAAATATTAAAGGCATTCAATTTGAAAGATGGAACCATGCGCATGGTTGTCGTAAATGGTTTAATATGGTTAGAGATACTTCTAACGATCAAATAAAAGCAATTTACAAAATGGGTGAAAAACCACCTTCTCAATAAAATGACTGAAAACTTAAGAGTAAAATCCAGCGAGTACATTGATGAAACTAATAGAATTTCTTTTAAATTTAATGGTAAAACTTATCATGGTTTTAAAGGTGATACTTTAGCCTCAGCGTTACTTGCAAATAATGTTCATTTAGTTGGAAGAAGTTTTAAATATCATAGACCAAGAGGAATTATGACGTCTGGTTCTGAAGAACCAAATGCTATAGTTCAAGTAAATCCTGGTACAAACAGAACAGAACCTAATGTTAGAGCAACCGAGTTAGAGATTTATGAAGGATTGGAGGCATCAAGTCAAAATTGTTGGCCAAGTGTAGAATTTGATATTGGTGGAATAAACAATTTTCTCTCCCCTTTTTTTCCAGCAGGTTTTTATTACAAAACATTTATGTGGCCTGCTAGTTTCTGGGAGAAATATGAATTTTTCATACGACACTCAGCCGGTTTAGGAAAATCACCAACATCAAATGACCCTGACATTTATGACCACCAAAATATTCACTGTGATGTATTGGTTGTAGGTGCAGGTATATCTGGAATATTAGCAGCAAAAAATGCAGCTAAAAATAATTTTAAAACTTTGTTAGTTGATGAAAAAAATGAACTTGGTGGCTCAACTATTTTTGAAAATAACGAATTTAACAAAATTGATAACAAAACTCCTTCTGAGTGGTTAAAAAAAGAAATAGAGGAACTTAAAAATATTAAATATCTTGAAATAAAAACTAGAACAAGTGTAGCTGCTTATCATCAATATAACTATCTTTTGGCTAGAGAAAATCTAACTGATCATTTAGAGGAAAAAGATAAAACAAATAAAATCAGACAAAGACTTCTAAAAATTAGAGCTAAAAAAGTTATTTTGGCCACAGGTGCTTTAGAAAGACCTTTGATATTTAATAATAATGATAGACCAGGAATAATGCTTTCATCTGCTGTTAAAAAATACAGTGAATTTTATGGTGTTGCTTGTGGTAGTAAAAATGTATTTTTTACTAATAATGATAGTGCTTACGAAAGTGCTATGTCACTATACAATAAAGGTATCAATGTTGAAGCAATAATTGACATTAGAGAACAATCTGAAAGTAAAATTGTCAAAAAATTAAAAGAAGCAGGTATTAAAATTTACTGGTCACACTCGATTGTTGATACAACTGGTTATAAAAGACTAAATAGTATTTCAATAATGAAACTATCTAATGATGGTGCTTCAGTTACTGGAAGTAAAATTTTTATTTCGTGTGATTGCTTAGGAGTTGCTGGTGGTTGGACGCCTGCAGTGCATTTATACACACAATCAGGTAGTAAACTTAAGTTTGATGAGGAAAGACAGATTTTCTTACCAAATCAAAATACATCTGAACAAATAAGTGTAGGATCTTGTGGTGGAGATTTTAAAATTGATGAAATCCTTAAAAATTTAAATCAAAAGCTTAAAGATACTCTTAATATTAATGACACAGATTTAGATAGTATTAAAGTTGAGATTGATCAGGAAAATTCAAAAAGAAATATTTGGTTACTACCTTCTGATAAACCTTTAGGCAAAACTAAACCTTTTGTAGATTATCAAAACGATGCAACGGCTAAAGATATAAAATTAGCATTAAGAGAAGGTTTTAGATCTATCGAACATGTTAAGAGATACACAACTACTGGAATGGGAACTGATCAAGGTAAACTAGGAAATATGCATGCGTTGGGCATAATTGCAGATACAGCAGGAGTTAAAATGGGAGAATTAGGGACCACTACTTTTAGACCTCCTTACACACCATTAACATTTGGAACTATTGTGGGTCGAAATGTAGGAAAGTTTTTTGATATTTTTAGAAGAACACCAATGAATGATTGGCATGTTGAAAATGAAGCTGAATTTGAAAATGTTGGTCAATGGAAGAGAGCATGGTACTACCCTATTAACGGAGAAACTATGTATCAGGCAGTACAAAGAGAAAGTAAAGCTGCTAGAGAAAGTGCTGGTATATTAGATGCCTCTACTCTTGGTAAAATTGATATTCAAGGAAGTGACGCTTCTGAATTTTTAAATAGAGTTTATACAAATGCTTGGTCAAAATTAGCTATAGGGAAATGTAGATATGGCCTAATGCTAAATGAGGATGGTATGGTTTATGATGATGGAGTTACAACAAGATTAGGTGAAAATCATTACCTTATGACCACAACAACTGGTGGTGCTGCTAATGTTTTAGGTAAACTTGAAGATTATCTTCAAACAGAATGGCCTGAGCTTGATGTGTATTTAACTTCTGTAACAGATCATTATGCTACGGCGAGTTTATGTGGACCTAATAGTAAAAAAATTATTAAAAAAATAATTCCCGATTTAGATTTATCAGATGAAAACTTTCCTCACATGTCATTCAAAGAAGCGAAAATCGGCAATATTCAATGCAGAATAATGAGAATTAGTTTTACTGGAGAACATAGCTACGAAATAAATGTTCAAGCAAGCTATGGAAAAGATTTATGGGAAAAATGTCTGGAGGCAGGCAAAGAGTTTAACATTACACCTTATGGAACTGAAACAATGCACTTATTAAGAGCAGAAAAAGGTTTTATTATTGTTGGTCAAGATACTGACGGAACAATGACCCCTATCGATCTTCAGATGGATTGGATAGTAAGCAAGAAGAAATACGATTTCATAGGTAAAAGATCTCTTTATAGGTCTGATACAATGAAAGAAGATAGAAAACAATTGGTGGGATTATTAACCGAAGATCCAAATGTAATTTTAGAAGAAGGAGCACAAATCGTTTCTGAGTTAAATCAAAGTCCAGTAGAAATGCTTGGACATGTAACTTCAAGTTATTTCAGTCCCAACCTAAACAAATCAATTGCACTTGCAGTTGTCAGAGGTGGAAAAGACATGATGGGAAAACAACTTTTTGTGCCAATGGAAAATAAAAATATTAATGTCACTGTTGCAAATCCAGTGTTTTACGATGAGAAAAATGAGAGGTTAAATGCTTAATTATAATTCAGTTATTAAAAATGAAATTAATCAAGAAAGTGTTTCAGTAAAAGAAATCTCTCAAGTAATGAAAATTAATTTAAGAGGTAAAAGAAGAGAGTTTTTAACAAATATTGGTAAAAATCTTAATATGATCCTACCTACAGAGGCAAACACTTCAACAACTAGTGATAAATTAACAGCAATATGGCTTAGCCCAGATGAATGGATGATAGTTTCTAACCAACTTGTAAGTAAGGACACCAACAAGTACGAGCTACATGAAATGTTATTTAATAGTATTTCAAAAACAAATTTAGGTGCTGTTACTGATGTAACAGATCAATTTGTTCAATTAGAACTTAAAGGCAAAAATATTTATGAAATTTTTTCAGCAGGATCTCCCTTCAATTTTAATGAATTTAAAGAAAAGAAAGGATCAACAACTCAGACAGTTTTAAATCATATAGATGTGATTCTGCACCATAAAGATGAAAATATTGTAAATCTGTTTGTTAGAAGATCTTTTTCTGAACATCTTTTTTCTTGGATTGAAGACTGTGCTTCAAGAATATAAACTTATTTTTTTCTTCTAAACTCCCATGGCATTTCAAATTTACCTTGCCAAATACCTTTTTTTTCATTTTTAGCATTAATTTCATTTGATATATATTTTTTTGAGTATTTTCTATAAGCTACTGCATAACCGTTTGAAACTAACCAAGAATTCAGATTTAAATTTCTTTTATAGCACTCTCCAATCAATCTTTTATATCTGTCAATATCAAAAATTTTACAAGTTATTACTTTGTTATTTATTTTTTTTTGTAATTTTTGAGTTGAAATTTTTCCACATGGATAATCTTTAGTAAAAGTAAAAAAAATTATTGTTAAATATGGTTTTTTACACTTTTGCTTGAATTCAGGTGCATCAATTCCATGCAATCTTATTTTTTTTGAATTTATTTTTATTGTATCACCATCAATAATTTGAGCATTTCCAGAAATTTCTTTTATCTCTTCAGACTTAACATCTTTATATGTTAGAATAAAAAATATCGAACAGATTATGATTAAAATTATCGCTTTCCTTTTTGTAAAAAACATATTCAAAAAATATTAAACATTAGCCAATTTATGTTTAATATAATATTTAACATAAAATAGTAATATCAATGATATCATCCATTGAAAGATAGCCCAAATATAGAAAAAAGTTTTAAAATCTGCATTAAAATACTTTGCAATGTAAAAGGACAAAACTGGTACTATCACATTTCTGGCAATATTATTAACCATGGCTTTTTCAGATTTTTTTAATGCCATAAAAAATCCATTTGATAAAAAAAATATTGGATAAGCAGGTAAAATAAATGCAGAAATCTTAAGGTACATCGAGCCATACATAATTACATCTGGATTTGAAGAAAAGAATTTAGGAACAATGTCAGCACTTATAAAAATAATTACACCAGCAATTAACATTATAAATAGACCGTATTTTATTGAAGTGAAATATGATTGCTCCACTCTATCGTAATATTTTGCTCCAATATTTTGTGCTATTATAGAAATTATTGCAGTATTAATTCCTAAAATTGGTAACAAAACTACTTGCTCAATTCTTGTAGCAGATCCATACCCTGCTACAGCATATTCACCAAATAATCCAACATATGTAAAAACAACTGTTGCGGCAATAGAATATCCTAATATGGCAATTGTAATTGGCATTGATTGAAAAAAAATATTTTTTAAGAAAAAAAATTTAGCTTTGAAATGGTCTAAAGTTATTTGTTTAATTCTTTGATTATTTAATATTTTTATCAGAATAACCAACAAAGATACAAATTGAGCAATTAAAGTTGCTATCCCAATACCAGTTATTCCTAATGGTGGTATAAATAAAAAACCAAAAATAAAAATTGGATTTAAAATAATGTTTAAGAAAAAAGAAAATATTAGAACATTTCTGTAAGTTTTAGTATCTCCTTCTGCGTGTAAGAATGAATTTAATGCTACTACTAAAATAAATAATATCGTACCTAAAAAAATTACATTTATATATTCGAGTCCAAGAATTGTTACTTCTTGAGAAGAATTCATTAATAAGAATATCTTTTCTCCAAAAGCAAATCCTAAAATAGATACAACTACCGAAATTATAATCGAATAAATGATTACATTTACAAAATAACTTAAAACATTTCTTTCGTTTTTTTCTCCAATACTGCTGCCAATCAATGATGTACCCGCTACGGTAACTCCAATAGATGTCGCAATTATCAAAAAATATATAGGAAAAGACTTGCTCAAAGCAGATAATGCTTCTGGCGATATTTTTCCTGCATAAAAAGTATCTACGATTGTGTAAAGTGTTTGGAATAAAGTTCCTACACTTGCTGGAACAGCAAGTTTTCTTACTAACAACGAAACTTCATCTTTTAATAAATTCATTAATTTAAGATTTGTTAATACTCTTTTTGGAAGATATGTCTTTTTCCTGCTTCTTTAGCAAGATTAATTTGTTTCTGTCTCATTCTAAATCTTGATTTTTGATTATCTGTTAGATTATCGTGACAATTTGGACATGAAACGCCCTCTTCATATTTTTTTAATTTTTTATCCTTAAGAGAAATAGGCTTCCTACAACCACTGCAGATCGAGTAAGAACCAACTTTTAGACCATGTTTTAAACTAATTCTGTTATCAAAAACAAAACATTCACCTTTCCATAAACTTTTTTTCTTATTAGTTTTTTTCAGATAATTTAAAATTCCACCATTTAACTGATAAATGTTATTAAAACCTTTTTTTTCCAAATATACAGATGCCTTTTCACAACGAATTCCGCCAGTACAAAACATAGCTATAGGTTGATTTTTTTTTAATTTTTTTAGATATTTTGGAAAATCTCTAAAGTTATCAACATCAGGATTGATTGCTCCCTTAAAAGTTCCAACATCGTATTCAAATGGTTTTCTCGCATCAATTAGAACAGTATCCTTTTTTTTAATCAGCTTATTCCATTTGATTGGATCTACATGGCTATCTTTTTTCTTTATTCTTTTATTTAAAATTAAGTTCATAGGAACAACCTCGTTTTTGATTTTTACTTTAGGTTTATGAAATGGTTGGAATGAGCTTTTAGAGACATTGCTAGAGTTAAATTCTTTAAATTTAAGAATTCTTTTTAAATTGTTAATTATGAGTTTAATGTCTACAGCTTTACCAGAGATAGTTCCATTTACACCCTCTTTAGAGATAATTATCGTGCCTCTAATATTTTTCTTTTTTAAAGTTTCTAATAAAACTTTTTGATTTTTCTTTAGATAGGAAATTTTAACAAATTTATAAAAGCCAACTACTTCAAACATTATAATTTTCTACAAACGGTCATTCCATCTCCAAGAGGAATTATTAATTTTTCAACCCGTGTATCCTCTAAGATATGACTATTAAACTCTTTAATATTTCTGGTAAATTTATCATTATTGTTTTCATTAACAACTTCTCCATACCATAAAACATTATCAATGATTATTAGACCATTTTGGTTCAATAATTGTAAAGAACGTTCATAGTATTCAATATAATTCATTTTATCAGCATCAATAAAAACTAAATCAAACTTTTCATTTTTAATTTCGTCTAAACTTTCTAAAGCAGGTTTAATCAATGTTTTTATTTTATGGTCTTGATTAGCTTTTTTAAAAAAATCTATTGCAACTTTATTGGTTTCTTCATTTTTGTCTAAAGCAATTATTTTGCCGTCATCTGATAATGCCAAAGCCATAGATAACGTACTTAATCCTGTAAATGTACCTATCTCTAAAATTTTTTTGATATTTGAAATTTTTATGATTAAATGCAGAAATTGACTTTGTGAAATTGAGATTTGCATTCTTTTGATATCACCAAGAGAAGTGTTGTAATCAATTATTTCTTTTTGGACTGGATGTAAATTATATCCATGACTTAAAATATAATCTTGGAGTTCTTTAGTTATATTTAGGTCTGAACCCATAAATTCTAAAGTTTTTTCTTTAAAATCTCATTAACTAATTGAGGATTTGCTTTTCCACCAGAAACTTTCATAACCTGACCTACAAAGAAACCAAATAATTTAACTTTACCTGATTTATATTCCGTAGCTTTGTCTCTGTTATCATCAATAACCTTGTCTATCAGTGCCTCGAGTGCTTTTGGATCGCTCTCTTGTTTTAAACCTTTTTCTTCAACGATTTTCTTAGGATCCTTATCTCCTTCCATCATTTGTTCAAAAACTGTTTTTGCAATTTTTCCAGAAATTGTTCCGTCTTTAATTAAATTAATTAATTTTGATAAGTTACCTGCACTTATAGGGCTTTCAGTTATTTCTAAATTTTTTTCATTTAAGGCTGCAAATAATTCTCCAATTATCCAATTTGTTGCAAGTTTTACATCCGATTTCTTAATTACATTTTCAAAGTAATTTGATGTTTCAATATCAGAAACTAAAATGTTTGCTTCATAAGAAGATAACTTGAATTTTTCTATAAATCTTTTTTTCTTTTCATCTGGTAGCTCTGGAATTTCTGATTTTAAGTTTTCAATAAAATCATCTGAAACTTCTAATGGCAATAAGTCTGGATCTGGAAAATATCTGTAATCATGCGCATCTTCTTTTGATCTCATTGATCTAGTTTCATTCTTTTTAGTATCAAAAAGTCTTGTTTCTTGATCAATCGTTTGACCATCCTCAATTAAATCAACTTGTCTATTAGCTTCGTATTCAATTGCCATTTGCATGAATTTTATTGAGTTAACATTTTTGATTTCACATCGGGTTCCAAATTCTTTTGAACCTTTTTTTCTGACAGATACATTTACATCTGCTCTTAAAGATCCTTCCTGCATGTTTCCATCACAGGTGCCTAAATATCTCATTATAGATCTTAATTTTTTAATATATGCATTTACTTCATCTGGGGATCTTAGGTCTGGTTTGCTTACAATTTCCATTAAAGCCACACCTGATCTATTTAAATCTACAAAAGTATTTTTAGGATCTAGATCATGAATACTTTTACCCGCATCTTGCTCCAAGTGTAATCTTTCTATACCTACCTCTTTTTGACCATCGGGCATATCAAGTATTACTTTTCCCTCACCTACAATTGGATCTTTAAATTGTGAGATTTGATATCCTTGAGGTAAGTCAGCATAAAAATAATTTTTTCTATCAAAGACAGATCGCTTATTGATTTTAGCTTTTAAACCAATTCCTGTTTTTATAGCTTGTTTTACGCAATACTCATTTATTACTGGCAACATTCCAGGAAATGCTGCATCAACTAAACTTACCTGAGTATTTGGCTCAGCTCCAAATTTGGTCGCTGATGTGGAGAATAATTTCGACTGCGATGTAACTTGTGCATGGACTTCTAAACCAATGACAACTTCATATTGGTTGTCATGTCTATTAATTAGATATTCGGATTTGTTCTTGCTCACTTAATCCACCAATCAGTTATATTTTTTTTAAAATTAATTTTTTCTTCCATAGCATATGCAATATTTAAAATATTTTGTTCATCAAAAGCTTTACCAATTATCTGTAATCCTAATGGATATCCTTTGGCATCATGACCTGCAGGTATAGAAATTCCAGGTAAACCAGCTAAATTTACTGGAACAGTAAAAATATCATTTAAATACATTGAAACTGGATCATTTGTTTTTTCACCAATTTTAAAAGCTGAACTTGGAGTAGATGGAGTTAGAATTGCATCAACTTTTTTATAAGCTTCATCAAAATCATTTTTAATAAGTTTTCTTACCTTTTGGGCTTTAAGATAATAAGCATCATAATATCCTGAAGATAAAACATAAGTTCCAATCATTATTCTTCTTTGAACTTCAGCACCAAATCCTTCAGATCTTGTTTTTTCATACATATCAATAAGATTTTCTCCCTCAGCTCTAAAACCGTATTTAACACCGTCGTATCTGGCCAAATTAGATGAGGCCTCCGCTGGTGCTACTATGTAATAAGTTGGTAGTGCGTAATTAGTGTGAGGTAGCGATATATCGATAATCTCAGCACCACAATCTTTTGCATATTCAATACCTTTTTTCCAAAGTTCCTCAATTTCATTAGGCATGCCATCTACTCTATATTCTTTAGGTATTCCTATTTTTTTACCTTTAATATCTTTTGTTAATTCTTTACTGTACTCGTTCCTCTTAAAGTCTATTGATGTAGAATCTTTTTCATCATAAGTACTAATAACTTCCTGTAACAATGCGCAATCTTTAACATTTTGTGCCATAGGTCCAGCTTGATCTAGAGATGATGCAAATGCTACAATTCCATATCTAGAGCAACTACCATAAGTAGGTTTTAACCCAACAGTTCCTGTAAAAGAAGCCGGCTGTCTTATGGATCCACCTGTATCTGTTCCTATAGTTATTGGTGTTAATTGAGCTGCTACTGCTGAGGATGATCCACCAGATGATCCTCCTGGAACTAAATTTTTATCAATTGGATTTTGTACATTACCAAAAAAACTAGTTTCATTAGATGAGCCCATTGCAAATTCATCACAATTTAATTTACCCATTAGGATAGCTCCTTCGTTCCAAATATTTTGCGTAACTGTTGACTCGTAAGTTGGAACAAAGTTATTTAAAATCTTACTACCTGCCGTTGTTCTTAAATCTTTTGTACAAAATAAATCTTTTACGGCCATTGGAATCCCAGGCAATTTTAAATTCAGATTTGGTTTTTCATCAAACTTTTTTGCTTTAATTAAAGCATTTGCATAATCTTCGGTTATATATGCATTTAATTCTTTTGATTTTTCTGATCGTTGAACAAATGCATTAGTGGCTTCACTTGAGGAAAGTTTTTTACTTTTTATATTTTCTACTAACTCAGATAATGATTGTTCTGTGATATCTGACATTACTCTATTACCTTTGGTACAA
The DNA here is from genome assembly GCA_902541745.1 of uncultured Pelagibacteraceae bacterium. Taxonomy (GTDB): domain Bacteria; phylum Pseudomonadota; class Alphaproteobacteria; order Pelagibacterales; family Pelagibacteraceae; genus Pelagibacter. The sequence goes on from CACBRW010000010.1 coordinate 27,119, forward strand.
CAAAATAATCTTCATTTTCTTTAGGAGAATTTTTTATTACTTGTTCTCTTAAATTTTTACTTTTTACTTCATCTGGTCTTAATTTAAGAGTTGTTTCAGCAATAGATGTTAATGGTTCAACATTTTCAGTTTTTAATTCATTAAGTTTCTCTATAAATTCAAAAATTGAATTTAAATCTCCTTCCAGTTTCTCTGCTTTTTTCTCAGCTACAGAAATTCTTGATAGTTTAGATATGTGCTTTATTGTTTTAAGATCGATGCTCATATGGTATTTAAATATGTCGGAAACTATCACTTAAGTTTAAAATATACAATATGATCACTATTGAAGAATTGAAAAAAAAACAGTCTGAAACGTCTAGATTAGTTGGTTTAGATCTTGGTTCAAAAAGAATCGGTGTATCAATTTGTGATGAAAAACAGTCAATAGCCACGCCCTTCAAAACAATCAATAAAACCAATAATGATGATCTAATTAGCGAATTGAAAAAAATAATAGATGAAAACAATGTTAAAGCAATTGTGATTGGGTATCCAATTAATATGGATGGTTCATTAGGTCCTTCAGCTCAATCTGTAAGTGATGTGTCTAAAAATATTGACCAAAATATTGACGTAGATGTATGCCTTTGGGATGAAAGACTTTCAACCGTTGGTGCATTTAATCTTTCCAGTCAGCTTGATGTTAATGTTTCTAAGCGTAAAAAAAGCATAGATCAAAACGCAGCTGCATTTATTCTTCAAGGAGCTATAGATTATTTAAATAATTAATCCTTGTCATTTAGGGACTTTATAGCTATAGAGTTAGTTTTAATGGCAATTAAAATCAATAAAGCTATTAAAATCTCACAAAAACATCTGTTAGGTATCCAAGATTTATCAGTAAGCGATATTAATTATATATTGGATGAATCAGAGGCTTTCATAAAATTAAACCAGAGTAAAAATAAAAAAATCGATGTGTTAAGAGGCAAAACACAAATAAACTTATTCTTTGAGCCATCAACTAGAACTCAAAGCTCATTTGAACTTGCTGGAAAAAGACTTGGAGCAGATGTTATGTCAATGAATATGGGTAACTCAGCAATTAAAAAAGGTGAAACTTTGATTGATACAGCAATGACCTTAAATGCAATGCATCCTGATATAATTGTGATCAGACACCAAGACTCTGGTGCTTGTAATCTTTTATCTCAAAAAGTTAATTGTGTCGTATTAAATGCTGGTGATGGTAGGCGTGAACATCCTACTCAAGCATTATTAGATGCATTAACAATTAGAAATAGAAAAAAGAAAATTCAAGGATTAAAAATAGCTATATGTGGAGACATACTTCATTCTAGAGTAGCTAGATCAAATATTTATCTTCTTACAATGTTGGGAGCAGAAGTTAATATAGTAGCTCCATCTAATCTGATGCCAAAAGAAATTGAAAAGTTTGGTGTAAATACTTTTACTGACATGAAAAAAGGTCTCAAAGATTGTGATATTGTAATGATGCTTAGATTGCAAAATGAAAGGATGACAAGTTCATATCTTTCGTCAAATAGAGAATACTATGAATATTATGGATTAACGCCAGACAAACTTAATCATGCAAAATCAGATGCTTTAATTATGCATCCTGGTCCAATGAATAGGGGAATTGAAATAGATACTAGATTAGCAGACGACATAAACAAAAGTGTTATTAAAGAGCAAGTTGAATTAGGTGTTGCTGTAAGAATGGCATGTTTAAAAATATTTTGTGAATAAATGAAAAAACAATACTTAATAAATGCAAATATTATAGATCCTCATAACTCTATAAACGAGAATGGTGGATTAATAATTGGAGAAGACGGAAAGATAGAGGCTGTAGGAAAAAAGGTAAATATAAATAATTTACCAACTAGAGAAAAGCCTACTGACTTAAAGGGTAAATATATATTTCCTGGTATAGTCGATATGAGAGTTTTTGTAGGCGAACCAGGATTTGAATATAAAGAAAACTTTAGAACTTTAAGTAATGCAGCATTGTCTGGTGGAGTTACCTCAGTTGTAACGATGCCTAATACAGACCCAATTATAGATAATGTATCAATTGTGGATTTTTTAAAAAGAAGAGGACGTGATAAGTCTAAAATAAATATCTTCCCTTGTGCTTCTTTAACTCAAAACACTGACGGTACCAACATGACTGAATTTGGGTTACTAGCTAAAAAAGGAATTATAGCATTTACTGATGGAGTTAAAACAATTCAAAATACTAGACTTATGTCTAGAATTATGAATTCAGCCAAAGATTTGGGATGTCTTATAATGCAACATGCTGAAGATTACGATTTAGCCAAAAATGGAATGATTAATTCCGGTATTATTGCAACAAAACTAGGCTTATCAAGCATACCAGATATTGCTGAAAGAATTATAATTGAAAGAGATCTAACTCTCCTAGAACAAACTAAATGTCGATATCATATATCTCAACTATCAGCAGGAAAATCTGTGGATATAATTAAGGAACGTAAACAAAATGTTAAATTTACTTGCGGTGTATCAATAAATAATCTCTCATTAAATGAAAATGATATTGGAGATTTTAGAACATTTTTAAAATTATCACCTCCACTGAGAAGAGAAGAAGATCGAGAAGCTTTAGTTCAAGGATTAAAAGATAAAACTATTGATGTAATTGTTTCTGACCATAAACCTGAAGATGAAGAATCTAAAAGATTAACTTTTGCTCAAGCTGCAACAGGTGCATCTGGTATTGAAACATTATTGTCTTTAAGTTTAGAATTATTTCATAACGGATCTGTAAAACTTGAAACTATCATTCAAGCATTAACATCTAACCCAGCAAAAATACTAAATATAAATAAAGGAAACCTGTCTATTGGAAATGATGCAGATTTTTGCATAGTGGATATCAATAAACCATGGATTGTAAAAAAAGAAAATTTAATCTCTAAATCTAAAAATACTTCAATTGAAGATAAGAAACTTCAAGGAAAAGTAACCAATACATTTGTAAAAGGTATAGAATTATTTAAAATATAAAAATGGAACTTTTTATAATAGGTATAATCTCATACCTAATGGGATCAATTCCTTTTGGATTAATTTTAACTAGAATATTTTTAAAAAAAGATATTAGAGAGATAGGCTCTGGTAATATTGGCGCTACAAATGCTCTAAGAACAGGTAATAAACTAATTGGTTATTCAACACTAATACTTGATGTATTAAAAGCAGTAATACCTGTTCTATACGTAAAAATTAATTTCCCTGATGCAGTATATATATCAGCTTTATTCGCTTTTATAGGTCATGTGTTTCCTGTTTGGTTAAAATTCAAAGGTGGCAAAGGTGTAGCTACATATGTTGGAATACTTTTTTCTTTAAATATTATTTATGGTTTAGTATTTGGTATTTGTTGGTTAATAATTTTTTTTATTTCTAAATATTCATCTTTAGCTTCCTTGATAGGATCACTTTCTATACCGGTTTATATTTTAATTTTGGAGGGTTTAGAAAATGTATTTTTTTACGTAATAATGTTTATTTTAATATTTTTTACCCACAGAGAAAATATTAAACGCTTGAAAAATAAAGAAGAAACTAAGACAAAAATTTATTAATTTGACTATCAAACTCTTTTGAGTAGTTTGTTATTTTATGAATCTAGTCATAGTTGAAAGCCCTGCTAAAGCGAAAACAATTAATAAATATTTAGGTGATAACTACACAGTTCTAGCTAGCTATGGTCATATTAGAGATCTTCCCTCAAAAAATGGATCTGTTGATCCTGATCAAAATTTTAAAATGGAATGGGAAGTTGATAGCTTTTCAAAAAAACATTTAAAAGAAATTACTGATGCTGCAAAAGATTCTTCAAAAATCATTCTTGCTACTGACCCAGATCGAGAAGGTGAGGCAATAGCATGGCATGTAAAAGAATATTTAGATGAAAAAAAACTTTTAAAGGACAAAGAAATTGAACGCGTGGTATTTAATGAAATAACAAAAAAAGCCGTCACACATGGTATTGAAAATCCAAGGCAGATAGAGCCTCTATTAGTCGATGCATACATGGCTAGAAGAGCATTAGATTATTTGGTGGGATTTAATATATCACCAATACTTTGGACTAAATTACCTGGTTCAAAATCAGCGGGCAGAGTTCAATCTGTTGCACTAAAATTGATTACTGAAAGAGAACATGAAATTGAATTATTCATACCTGAAGAGTTTTGGACTTTAAGTATTAATTTTCAGGATAAAAATAAAAGTAACATTACAGCAAGTATTTCTCAGCTTGATGGAAAAAAAATTGAAAAATTCTCATTTAAAAATAAAGATGAAATTGAAAAGTCAATTTCAAATATTAAGAACAAAAAATTTAATATAACTGATATTTCCTCAAAAGTTGTTAGCAGAAATCCCTCAGGACCCTTTACTACTTCAACACTTCAGCAAGTTGCTTCCAGTAGATTAGGTTTTGGTGCATCAAGAACAATGCAAATAGCACAAAAACTTTATCAAGGAATAGAAATTGAGGGAGATACAGTTGGGTTAATTACTTATATGAGAACAGATGGAACTAATTTATCAGCTGATGCCGTCTCTGATTTTAGAAATTTTATTAAAAAAGAATATGGACACGAATACTTGCCAGAAAATCCAAATAATTACTCAGGAAAAAAAGCAAAAAATGCTCAGGAAGCACACGAAGCAATAAGACCAACTGATATTAATAGAAATCCAGATTCTGTTAAAAAGTATTTAAGCTCTGACCAGCAAAAATTATATTCTTTAATTTGGTCTAGAGCCCTATCATCTCAAATGGAAACAGCAAAATTTGATAGAAATACAATAACGATTGAGTCTGAAGACGGTAAAACTATATGTAAATCAAGCGGATCTGTTTTGAAATTTGATGGATTTTTAAAAGTTTATTCAAATCAAAGTAAAGATGATGATGAACAAATTTTACCTGAGATGTCAAAAGGGCCAATTAATATAGAAGCTATTGTTGATGAGCAGCATTTTACACAACCTCCCCCACGTTACTCTGAGGCGAGTTTGGTTAAAAAATTAGAAGAGTTAGGAATTGGTAGACCTTCAACTTATGCCAGTATTATATCAACAATAGCAAATAGAGGTTATGCAGAAATAGTTAATAAAAGATTTTTCCCAACTGACAGAGGTAAATTAATTTCTGCGTTTTTAGAAAAACTATTTTCAAAGTATGTGGATTATAATTTTACAGCTGGGCTAGAGGATCAGCTAGATGAAATAACTTCTGGAAAAGAAAGTTGGTTAAAAGTTCTAGAGATGTTCTGGAAAGACTTTAATAGCAATGTTTCAGAGGTAAAAGAAAAAAGAACTAGAGAAGTTTTAGATCTTTTAAATGATAGTTTGGGAGTATTGATATTTGACACTGACAAAGATGGAAATATAGTCAGAAAATGTCAGCTATGTGAAACAGGTTCCCTAAGTTTAAAAAATAGTTTTAGAGGGGGTGCATTTATTGGTTGTTCAAACTATCCGGAGTGTAAGTTTACAAGACCATTATCGAAAGCTAAAGCAGCTGCTCAGTCACAACTAGCAGAGCCTAAATTTCTTGGTAAACATGAAAATGGAAATGATATTTTTTTAAAAAATGGAAGATTTGGTCCTTATCTTCAATATGAGAAGGTCCTTGAGGAAAATATTGAGGAAAAAAAACCTAAAAAGAGAAAAAAATCAAAAAAAACTAAATCTGATGTTAATAAGTTATTAAAAAATGTATCAATACCGAAGGGTATTGAGTTAGAGAATATTGATTTAGATAAAGCTAAATTTTTATGTTCTCTGCCAAAATCTTTAGGTATCAATCCTGAAAATCAAAAAGAAATTACATTAAACAATGGAAGATTTGGACCATATTTAAAATGTGAAAATAAATCAGCAAGAATAGAAAATATAGATGAAATTTTTTCTATAGGATTAAATAGAGCTATCACATTAATAGCTGAAGCAAAACCTGGTAGAATGTCTTCTTCAATTATAAAAGACTTGGGAGAGCATCCAGAGGATAAAAAACTAGTAAGAATAATGAAGGGTCAATATGGACCATACATTAAATATAAATCCCTAAATGCAACCATACCAGAGGAAAAAGACCCAGTAGAGCTTACAATGGAAGAAGCTTTAATCCTTATTGAGAAAAGAAGAGAATACGATAAAATTAAAAAAAATAAGAAAAAAAAAAAATAAAGTGAATTTTGAAAATAAAATTAAAGAATTAAAAATTAATCTTCCAGAAGCCAAACCTCCAGTTGGATCATATGTTGCAACAAAAATAGTTGGAAATTTACTTTATATTTCTGGCCAAATTTCTATTTCTGAGAATGGTGAATTAATAAAAGGAAAAATTGAAAGAGATTTATCTGTAGAAGAAGGTTATAAAGCAGCAGAAAGATGCGGCTTGAGTATCATATCTCAAGCAAAAGTTGCATGTAACGGAGACCTTTCTAAAATTAAGTCATGTGTAAAGCTAACCGGTTTTGTTAATTCTACGGATAATTTTATAGACCAGCCAAAAGTAATTAATGGGGCTTCAGATTTAATTGCTTCAGTTTTTGGAGATGCTGGTATGCATACTAGGGCAGCAGTTAGCACAAATTGCTTACCACTTGGTGTAGCAGTTGAAGTTGATGCAATTTTTGAGTTAAACTAAATTATCTTCCTATACCAAAATATTTAAGACCAAGTTTTCTTATTTTATATGGTGAATAAATATTTCTCATATCATAAATAATCAGTTTGTTATTTTTTGAAAATTTTTTAAAATTAATTGATTTAAAATCATTCCACTCAGTGTGAACAATTACTAGATCTGATCCTTTGAGAGCATCTTTTATCGAATTAGAGAACTCAACATTTTTTAATTGTTTAAATTCTTTTTTAGAACCAGTTGGATCATAATATTTTATTTTTGCACCTTTTTTTGAAAGAAAAGGAATTAATTTTAAACTTGAAGAATCCCTCATGTCGTCAGTATTTGCTTTAAAAGTTACACCTAAAAAAGATACAACTTTATTTTTAATCTTATTTTTCAATATAGAATTAAGTCTCTTAGATAATAAATTAGATCGTATTTCATTAGATCTGATTACACTTTTTACAATTGATAAGTTAGTTTTAAATTTGTCGGCTGTAGAAACTATAGCTTTAGTGTCCTTAGGAAAACAAGATCCTCCATAGGCAGGTCCTGCTCTTAAGAATCGGCTTCCAATTCTTTTATCAAGTCCAATTCCTATAGAAATATCTTCAACATCAATATCAGTTTTTTCACATAAATTTGCTATTTCATTTATAAAAGTAATTTTCGTTGCTAAAAAGGCATTTGCAGCATATTTAATTAACTCTGCTGCTCTTCTTTTGGTTGATATGAATTTTGCTCCTTTAGAAATAAGTGGTGAATAAAGATTTTTTAATATTTTTGTAGATTTTTTATCATTTGAGCCGATAACTATTCTATCGGGATAAACAAAATCTCTTATAGCTTCACCTTCTCTTAAAAATTCAGGATTCGAAACAACTGAGAAGAATTTTTTATTAACTTTTTTTGCGATAATATTTTCAAGTTTGTCGCCTGTTGTTAAAGGCACAGTAGACTTTGTTATAATAATTTTAAATTTATTTATAGATTTAGATATTTCTTTACCGGCTGAATAGATTTGAGTCAGATCAGCACTATTACTGTTTTTTTTAGTTGGTGTTCCAACACAAATAAAAATAATGTCAGATTGCTTAATTGAATCTTTTAAATTTGTTGAAAAGTTTAATCTTCTATTTTTAATATTTTTTATAACTAATTCCTCTAAGCCTGGTTCATAAATTGGAATGATCCCCTTTTTTAAATTATTTATTTTATTTACATCTTTATCTACACATATTACATCATTACCTAAATCTGAAAAACAAACTCCACTAACTAAACCAACATAACCAGTACCGATCATACATAATTTCATATCTTGCCTATTTCTTTTGAGGAATTGATATAGCCACTCATTG
>CACBRW010000011.1 GCA_902541745.1 uncultured Pelagibacteraceae bacterium
TAATGAAAAATATTGCTTTAGGAGAAACACTTGAAGCAATTAGCAAAAAAGGAAGTAAAGAATTTTATGAAGGAGAAATCGCACAAGATATAATTGAAACTTTAAATGAATTAGGTGGTGTACATACTTTTGAGGATTTTTCAAAACAGAGTACAATAAGATCAGATACAATCAAATATAATTATAAGGGTGATTTTATTCATCAATGCCCTCCCAATGGTCCTGGTGTTACAGTATTGATTATGATGAAGTTATTAGAAAAACTAAATATTCAAAATTATAAATTAAATAGTACAGAAAGATTCCATCTTGAAGCAGAAGTTACAAAGCAAGCTTATAAAGTTAAAGAAACTATTTTAGGCGATCCAAATTTTGTTAACCTTAATTTAGAAGAAATTTTAAGTGATAAAAATATTAAGGAAATTTTTAATAAAATTAACTTAAATTCGTGCAGTGATGTTGGTGACTTAAATATTCCAGCTCATCCAGAAACAATATACTTAACAGTAGTAGATAAGGATTTAAATAGTGTATCAATAATCAATTCTGTTTGTTATGTATTCGGATCAGGTATTACAACAAATAAAAGTGGAATACTTTTACATAATAGGGGTACAAATTTTAGAGTAGAAAATGGGCATCCAAACTGTATAGCAGGCTTAAAAAGACCTTTACATACTATTATTCCTGGTATGCTTATTGATAAAAACAACAAAGCAACTTTAAGTTATGGCGTTATGGGAGGCCAATATCAACCAGTGGGACAAGTTCATGTTTTAAATAATATGATTGATTTTGGAATGGGACCACAAGAAGCTTTGAGTTTTCCGAGAGCTTTTCATTTTAATAATATTTACAAACTAGAAAAAACTGTTGATAAAGAAATTTTCCATGGACTCAAAGAAATAGGTCATAATGTAGAATATTTTGATGGTACACATGGTGGGGGCCAAGCAATAAAAATAAATAGAAGTGAAGGTGATCTCTTAGGTGGATCAGATCCTAGAAAAGATGGATATGCAAAAGGATATTAATTCTCATTGAAGAATGATTGAAAAACAAATTCCAAAGAATTAAAAGTTTAAAGATATATCTCGGTGAACTGAGTTACATCTTGCAACAAATTTAGCTTGTTCTTTAGTTAATCTACTTTGAAGTCTTAGTCCAATATTGTGTTTAATTACATCATTATATTTAATTAATTCAGGTAATAAATTTTTGTTAGCATCGTCTCTCCATGAAACTTCTAAATTGAAAAGATTGAAAGTTTCTGAACTTACTTCAATTAATTTTTGTTCATCAATCTCATCGTTATCTATGACAGAAATTAAGTCATCTAGTTTATTTGCAAATTCTTCAGTTCCAGAAATTTCTCCTAATTTTTCAAAAAGGTTATCAATTATTGAAATAGATTTTTCAAAATTTTTATTATCAACGCTATATTTTAATTCTTTTATTTCTGTTAAAAGTTCTTTTAATTTTTCATGATCATTTATAAACAATACAATTTGATCTAAAGTTTCATAAGCTTCATCTACATTTTTTCTATATCTCTTGGTTCTTGTGTTTTTTGCTTTATGTAATATTTCAAACTCTCCATTTTTAGTTTTCCAGATTTCAGGAATTTTATTTTGAAGTTCTTTAATTTCTAGCTCGTAATTCTCAATTTTTAATTCTAATTTATTTTTAGCTGATAAATTATCTTCGTCTAAGTTTCTAATTTCAGCTTTTAACTTTTTTATTTTTTGGTCAATTTTTCTAACTTTTTTCTGAATTTTTCTTACATTAAAATGAAGATCTTTATAATCTTTTGTAAATAAATCATATTCTTGCTCAGTTTTTTGTAATTTTTTAACTATAGCAAAAGTTCCTAAAGCATTATCAAAATGCTCTTCAAAGATATCTAATTTATCTACTGGAAGATTTGCTGGAATTAATTTCTGCATATTCTTAATTGCATTTGTAATTGTTTGTTCTTCATTATTATAAATTGCAAATTTATATTCTTGTAAGCAATATTGTAGTTTTGGATTCATTGGTGGTGGAGCTACATTAGAAGTTAGATATGTTCTTGCTGGTAAATAATTTACCAATGAAGGATAGAAACCAACAATTCCAAGACCTATCAATTGTAAAATAATAAACGGAACAACTCCTTTCCAAATATTTAAAGTAGTAACAAGTTTTGAAGCTACTCCTTTTAAATAAAATAAAGCAAATCCAAATGGTGGGGTTAAAAATGAAGTTTGTAAATTTACCCCAATCATAACACCAAGCCAAATTGCACTTACATTCGCACCTGGTTCTGCTAATAATATAGGAGCAATAATAGGAACAACAACTACAGCTATTTCAATAAAATCAAGAAAGAAACCTAATAAAAAAATTACTACCATTACAACAACGAACTGAGTCCAAAACCCTCCTGGTAAATCTTGAAGAAAGTCTCTTACTAACTCTTCACCTCCAAATGCCCTAAATCCAGAGGTTAACATTGCTGCTCCGAGTAAAATTATAAAAACCATTGAGGTAGTTACACAAGTTTCTACAACAACTTCTTTTAAAACATCATCTATTTTAAATGCTCTCCAAAAACTCCATACAACACTTGCTAAGAATGTAATTGTAAAAAATAATGCAATTAATATTGCGCCTAGGTCTCTAGTGTCAACAGCTTTAATATTTAAGTTATAATTTTTAGATAAAAAATAAATTGGAATTAAAGATACGATTGAAATTATTATTGGATAGTATGCATTCTTTTTACCTTGATGCAATCGATAGCCTGCCATCATTGTTGCACCAATAGCACCTATTGATCCAGCCTGATTTACTGTAGCAATACCCATAAGTATAGATCCTAAAACTGCAAAGATTAGAGCAAGTGGTGGAATAATTACTAAAATAACTTTGATCCAAAATTTAGAATCGAAATTTCCTTTAAATGGAACAGGAGGAGCTGCTTTTGGGTTTAATCTTGCATACACAAATATGTAAAGCATATACAATCCAACCAAAACTAATCCTGGTAATAATGCTCCTAAAAACATATCTCCAGCTGAAGTAGACCCTACTCTAAATTCTCCAGGCATATTAAATTCGCCAGTTAAAATTTTATAATCAGTCTGACGCATAGTATTTGCGACGTCAGCGGCACTTGCCAATTGATCAGCAATGATAATTAAGACAATTGAAGGAGGTATAATTTGACCAAGTGTACCAGAGGAACAAACAATTCCACTTGCTAATCTTTTGTCATATTTATTATTTAACATTGTGGGTAAGGAAATTAGTCCCATTGCTATTACTGTTGCTCCAACTATTCCGGTTGTCGCTGCAAGTAATGCACCAACAAAGATAACGGAAATACCAAGCCCTCCTGGAATTGGTCCAAATAGTTGTCCCATAGTAACTAAAAGGTCTTCTGCAATTTTTGATTTTTGCAACATTATCCCCATAAAGATAAACAATGGGATCGCAATTAAGGTGTCAGTTTCTACATCCCAATAATTACTCCTAAAATTAGTAATACCAGCGGTTAACCATTCTTTAGGCCCATCAACAGCAAAATAAGCACTGGGGTCTCCTGCAAATAAATAACCGAAAAAAGCAGCTAGTCCTATTGAAATTATTGCTGATCCAGGTAGTGCAAAAGCTACTGGAAAACCAGATGCCAAAGCTCCAATCATTATAATTACCAGTAAAGCTAAAAATAAATGTTCCATTATTTAATTATTTAAAAGTTTGTGACTACTACTCATAAAATAACTTGTGAATTGAGTTAACATACTTACTGCAAATACTGCTAAGTAAACTGCCATTAAATAAAGTAAATATAATCCATTTGAACCTTGCTGAGTAATTTCAAATGAAATTACTGGACCATTAATGATACTAGCTTTACCACCCATACCCAAAAATATAACTATCAAACATAAAGGAATGCCTAAAATGAGAGATCCAATTGCATTCGTCCATGCCTTCTTTCTCTCACTAAAATTAGCATACAAAACATCAACTCTTACATGACCTTCGTGAATTAATGCATATGCACTTGCAAAAAGATAAAGTGCAGCATACCAAAAACGAACAAGATCTCCTTGAAAAGCTTGTTCATATTGAAATATAAATCTTGATACAACTATCAAGAATTCACTTCCAACTACTAAAACTGCTAACCAAATAAATCCTACAGATCTTGTGAAATAACCAATTACAAAAGAAGCTAATATAAGTGGGAAATGTATATATGAAATTCTGAAAGCAGGTTTTACTAAATTAATTTTAACTTGTTCCCCAAAAATTGGCTCGACCAATTTTTCTACAACCATAAATGAGATTAAAAAATCTGCTACTCCAACAATTAGCACTGCCCAGAATGAAGATCTAATAATATATGCTGTTATTTTTTTTAGTATTTCTGAGTCTGTTTGTAATGTTTGTTTTAAAGATTTTAAAACAAGCATTATAACTCCTATAAAAGATAAAAAATAAAATAATAATTGAATATACGACAGACTCATCGCAAGTCCCTCTAAAGGTTCATTTAATTTTTTAAATCCAAATATTTCATAGTGAGAAAAAAGTTTTTTAACTCCTGGCCAATCAAACCAAACTGTTAAAACATTATTTATTAAAAAAATTAATGTTAATGTTAAGATAGAATAACTAAATATTCTTATTAAAATAGATAAGTTTTTTTTCTCAATCATATGACAAAACTTTTAATGATATATAAAAAGAGGGCCCATTTAAGGGCCCTCTAGTATTAATTAGAATTAAATTATACTCCTAATGCTCTATTTCTTTGAGAAATGTACGGTGAGTCAGACAAGTTTGTCCAAGCACCTATTTCTTTTCGTCCTTTAACAAAAGCAGCATGCACTTTCTGAGCAAGGGCACTATGTTGCTGAACTTCGTCAAAAACTTCTGCAGCACCTTTAGCAAAAGCGTCATAAACTTTATCGTTAAACTTCTCAAGTTTAACTCCATTTTCGTTTACTAAACGATCTAATGCTGCTCCATTTTTTGCATTATATTCTGCCATAGTAGTTGTATCAGCCCAGTCACAAGCAGTCTTTATAATCAACTGATCTGACTTTGTTAGACTTGTGAACCAAGATTTATTTACACCACAACATAGGGTTGATCCTGGTTCGTGCATTCCTGGATAGTAATAATACTTGGCTGCTTCATAAAATTTGAAAGCCTCATCATTCCAAGGTCCTACCCATTCCGTTGCATCAATTGCACCAGACACAAGGTTTTCATAAATTTGTCCACCTGGAAGTGAAATTGGAGAACCACCAAGTTTTCCAAGTACTTGTCCACCTAAACCAGGCATACGCATTTTTAAACCCTTAATATCATTAGCTGATCTAATTTTTTTGTTAAACCAACCACCCATTTGCACTCCAGTGTTACCAGCAGCAAAACTTTGTGTTCCGAAATCGTCAGTCAATTCATCCCACAGCTCTTGTCCACCAGCAAATTTTAACCACGCATTCATTTCAGCATATGTGAAACCAAATGGAACGGCAGTAAAATATCCAAATGCAGGGTGTTTTTTAACCCAGTAGTAATCAGCACCGTGATACATTTGAGAATTGCCTGAAGCAACTTCATCAAACGAGTCAAATGCTTTTACCCTTTCATTAGCAGCATAATAAGTAACTTGAATTCTACCATCACTCATATCACTCAATCTTTGAGCAAGTCTTTGTGCACCAGTTCCAAGGCCTGGAAAATCTCTTGGCCAAGTAGCTACCATAGAAGCTTCTATTCTCTCTTTGGCAACAGCTGGAGCAGATAAAGATGATGCCGCAACAGCAGCAACACCAGTTGCAGCTGCAGTTTTAAAGAACTTTCTTCTTGAAGGTGATCTAGAAACCTTCAATGATTTTTTTTCTTTAATCATTAGTATCTCCTCTTCTTTGTTAATTAACTGCACAGATTAAATTACAATTGGACGTTTAAGTCTAGGTTAAAATTCCTATTAAAGAATATAATACAATCAGAAGTAGTAAATTTACGAATAATTAAATTTATTTTTTGTCAAAGAAGGCTTCGTATAACATCATCGATATCGCAAGTATCATCAATATATAAACAGGTAACACATCAAGAAAACCAATCATCATAGATCTAGTAAGCGTTGTTGCTAAACCTAAAAGAAAAAAGATTGCAAAAGAAAGTCCTATTAGTGTTACAAGTTTATTCATTAAATTTCTCACTTTCCTTTTCAAGCCAACTGGAAACTCCTAAGAAACGATTATCGTCATATTTCTCTCCAATTACTTGAATGCCTAATGGTAAATTATTTTCGCCTTGAAGTAAAGGAAGTGAAATACAAGGAGTTCCTAAATAAGACCAAACTTTGTTGAAATCAGCTGATCCAGTACTCTTTAGACCTTTTAGGGCAACGCCAGGGCTGGATGGGGATAAAACTCCATGATAATCTTCGAATACTTCTTTATATGAATCATAACTTCTTTTCATAAAATCTATTGCTTCAGCATATTCTTTTGCCGTATGTTTTCTTCCATTTGCAATTGCATTTTGCATAATTTTTGAAAGTTTTGATTTATAATTTTTGTAATAATTACTAAAATTATTAGCTAGATCACTTTCATAAATTATTTGATGATATTTATGAATATCTTTAAAATAAGAAGGAGTATCATGAACTTCAATATTTTTTTTGAATGACTTTATAAAATACTCAAAAGCCTCCTTAGATTTTTTATCAATTGTTTTCCAAAATTCAGTTTTATAAAATATAAACTTAGGTTCATATAAAGGACCTTTTTTTACAGCATCAACCATATTATTTGAAGAATAATAAACAGTGGCAGGGTCATGGGAATCTTTTTTAATTAACTCTTTAACTAAATAAGCTATGTCCTCGACTGTTTTTCCAAAAACTCCTAAATGATCAAGTTTTTCTGAAGTCTTTAATACTCCGTTTCTAGAAATTAAGCCAAATGACGGTTTGTATCCAACAACACCACAATAAGATGCTGGTCTGATTATTGAGCCACCTGTTTGTGATCCAATTGAAAGTGGAGCCATATAAGATGCAATTACTGCAGCAGAACCACTTGATGATCCTCCTGGTGTTCGTGAATAATCATGTGGATTTTTTGTTTTAGAGGGATTTAAAAATGCTAACTCTGTAGTAACTGTTTTACCCATCACAATAGCTCCTGAAGATGTTAATAAATCAACTATTTCAGCATTCTGTGAATAAGATTTACCTTTTCTTATAGGTGTTCCACATTCAGTTGGCATATCAAGAGTTCCAACAATATCTTTAACAGCTACAGGAATACCATGCAGCGGACCAGTAGGTTTTCCAGATTTTTTGTAAGCATCTGACTCTTTGGCTTTTTCTAATAATAATTCTTTATCAAAAAAGGCCCATGCATTTATATCTTTTTCAAACTTATTAACTCTCTCAATATAAGCTTCACATATTTCGACAGAAGTAATTTGAGAATTTGAAATTTTATTTATTAATTCTTCAACAGAATAATTTACAATTTCATTCATTAAATTAGTTTGCAAATAATTGATCAGGTAACCACAGAGCTATACCTGGAAATAAATACATTAAAACCATTCCAAAAATAACAATTGCTAAGAATGGCATGATGCCTTTGAATACCTCAATTAATTCAACATTTTTAGATTGTACACCTTTTAAGTAATAAGCCGACATGGCCATGGGGGGTGTTAAAAATGATGTTTGTAAATTTAACGCAATTAACATAGCAAAAAAATAAGGGTTAACTCCAAAAAATTCTACTAAAGGTAAAAATATTGGAACAAATATAATCAATATTTCAGTCCACTCTAATGGCCAGCCTAATAAGAAAATTATAATTTGTGTAATTACTAAAAATTGCCAAGGCTGTATATCCATTGATTTAAAAAAATGCTCAAATACTTCATGTCCACCCAAATACGAAAATACTGACGCAAATGTCCATGAACCAATAAATAGCCACATGATCATCGCAGTAGTTTTTGCGGTAAGAAAAACAGACTCTTTAAAATTTTTCCATTTAAGAGATTTATAAAAGAAAGATAACACTAATGCTCCAAAAGCTCCAACACCTGCGGCTTCTGCTGGGGTAGCTAGACCTGCAAGAATGCTTCCTAATACTAAAATAATTAATGAAAATAATGGTAAGAATGAAACTAAAACTTCTTTTAAGATCACTGATCTTGGAGGAATTTCTTCTTTAGGAGGCTTAGGTGCAACTGATGGATTAAAGTAAGCCAAAATAATTGCATATAAAATATATAAACCCGCTAACATCAAACCAGGAAATATTGCTGCTGCAAATAATCTTAATGGGGATAACTGAGCTATTACTGCGTAAACAATAAGCATAATACTGGGAGGAATTAAAATTCCTAAACATCCTCCAGCACATATTACTCCTGATGCAAATTTTTTATCATAACCAGCTTTGACCATTGCAGGCCAAGCAAGCAAACCCATTAAAGTTACAACTGCTCCAATTATACCTGTTGCTGTGGAAAATAAAGTGCAAGTAACAAGGGCAGCAACTGCCATTGATGCTGGAAGAGAATGAGATGCAAGTCTTATGGCATAAAACAATCTTGCAACTATACCTGCTCTTTCAACTAAATAGCCCATAAATAAAAATAAAGGTACGGCGGTGAGGACATGGTTATCCATGACAGAGTAGGTATTTGAAACAAATAAATTAAATATCCTATTGTCTAATAGATGATCCATTCTTGAGGGATCAAAATATGCGTAATACCCAAATCCTAAACCCATTGCCATTAAAGTAAATGCAATGGGAAATCCTAGTAATACAGCAAACAGAAATATCACCATCATTAAAATAGCAATTTCTGGATTTGTTAGACTAAACAACATCTATTTTTTCTTCCTCTTTAGATTTTCTCATTAAAATTTTCTCTGTCTCTTCTGCGCCAGCATCTCTCTCTGGCCAATGTCCCGTTCTAATGCAAATAATTGCTCTAAAAACTTCACTAATTCCTTGTAGAGTAAGAAGCATTCCCGATAAAGGTATCAAAGATTTTGCCATATAAATTTGAATTTGTGCTGGACTATTCCAACTTGTTTCTTTCACCATCCATGCTTTAGCTGCATATTCATATCCATAAAATGCAAGTGCAATTACACCTGGAAAAAAGAAGATGAAATATAATATTAAATCAATCCATCCTTGAACTTTGGTTGGAAACAACCTGTAAATAACATCTCCTCTCACGTGAGCCTCTGTTGCTAAAGTGTAAGCTCCAGCCATCATAAATATCGCTCCATACATTTGTAAACTAAAATCAAAATTCCATAAGGTTGGAGCATTAAATGCGTAAGCCATGATTACCTCATAACATGTTCCACCCATTAAAATTACTATGCACCATGAGAAGGCTTTACCCATTGAAGAGCTAAGGGTGTCTGCAAATTTTATATAAGAGTACATATTTAACTAGCTTATCTTAATTTTCTTAATTAATTCAATTAAAAAAAAGGGGGCTAAAAAGCCCCCTTAATTTTTTATATATTTAAACCTTAGATTTTAACTTTCGCTAACGGACCAAACTCATTTTCATAAGCAAGTCTGTAGTTAGGCTGATTCATTAGTAAGTATTTCATTACTCTTTTCGCATAAGCTTTTTGTGAATCAACAATCTTCTTAAAGAATGGATCTTTAGAAGAGAAATCACCTACAACTTTATCCCAACCTTTTAACTGCTCTGCTAAAATTGCATCTGAAGTTTGGTAAACGTTTACTTTATGCTCATTCATCAATTTAGATAAATCAGCTGAGTATCTTACCAAAGCTTTAAAGTAGTTAGCGGTATTTGCTGCATACGAAGCATTTTTTAATATTGCTTGGTTTGCAGGAGATAAGCTATTAAATGTTTTTTTGTTAATAGGTATTTCAAACATCTCTTGAGATTGGTGGAAAGATCCTAAGTGATAATGCTTAGAAACATCTTGCATACCAAATTGAGAGTCTGAAGTTGGGTTGTTAAACTCAGCAGCTTCAATCAGACCAGTTTTCATAGCTGGCTGAATTTCACCACCTGGTAATTGTCTAACTACCATACCCATTGCAGTAAGAACGTTAGTAGCAAGACCAACTGTTCTATACTTCATTCCTTTAACGTCACTTACTTTAGTTACGTTCTTTTTAAACCAACCAAATGGTTGAGCTGGCATAGGCATCGCAAAAACACCAACATAGTCGTATCCAACTTTTGCTAATGTTTCTTCATACAACGCTCTTCCACCACCTTCTTCCATCCAAGCCATTACTTCTTGAGATGATAGACCGTAAGATGGACCAGTTCCGAAAAGAGACGCGGCAGGATTTTTTCCATACCAATAAGCAGTAACCCAGTGTCCCATATCAAGAACACCATCACTTACAGCTTGTCCAATTTCTCCAGTTTTTACAACTGCTCCAACAGGCTGAAGATCAATTTTTAAACTTCCACCTGACATGTCTCCAACCATTTTGGCGTAGTCTCCAGCCATTTCAAAAAAGATGTTAGCACCTGAAGGCCATGCAGCTTGCATCTTTAATGTTTGTGGAGCACCAAAAGCAACATTTGGCATTGCTACAGCTGTTGCTGCGGCTGCACCAGTTGCTGCTGCGGCTTTAAAGAACTTTCTTCTTGAAGGAGTTTTAGAACCCTTCAATGATTTTTTATTTTTAATCATTTCTTCTCCTCTAGTTAATTAACTGACAGAAGTAAAACATATATTCAAATTAGAGTCTTTCTAAAAAGAGGCACAGATTGTCACTATAAACTCTAAATTAAATTTTTTTACAATCCTTAGTTGATTCTAGAAAAATTTAATCAATTGGATAATCCCAAGCACTTCCACCGATAACTTTTGAAATAGCTGAAAAATCTTTAGTGTCATTTCCTTCTTTGCAAAATTGATCGTAAATTTCGAGGGCCATTTTTCCTAATGGTGTTTCAGCATTTACGCTTTTTGCACAATCATTTGCAAGTTTAAGATCTTTTGTCATCATTCCAGCAGAAAAACCTGGACGATAATTATTATTTGAAGGAGTACCATCAATTAAACCGGGTAAAGGTGGATAAACAGAAATTGGCCAACTGTTACCTGATGCGTTTTTCATGATTTCATGAACTTTTTTAATATCTATGTTTAATCTTTTTGCTAGCATTAAAGACTCTGAAGCAGCAATCATTGCAATACCTAGAGCCATGTTATTGCAAATTTTGGCACCATTCCCGCTACCTAAATCACCTGCATGAAATATATTTTTTCCCATGATTTTTAATAAAGGAAGCGCTTTTCCATATGCTTCTTTTGATCCACCAACCATTATATTTAAAGTTGCTTTTTGAGCTCCCATTACTCCACCACTAACTGGCGCATCAATCATTTCTATTCCTTTTTCTGAAGCTTTGTTTCCAATTTCAATAGAGGTTTGAATATCAATTGTTGAGCAATCAATTAACAAACAGTTTTTTGAAACTTTATTTATTATTCCGCTTTCTCCTAAATAAACATCCTTAGAATGCTTACCTTCTGGAAGCATGGTTATCACCGTTTCAACATCAGCTGTAATTAAATCATATAAATTTTCGATTATTTCAAGATTTTTGTCTCGTGCAATCTCAAGCATTTTTTTTGAGACATCAAAAACTTTCACAGATTTACCAGCCTTCATTAAATTTTCAGCCATCGGACAACCCATGTTACCAACGCCGATGAAAGCTATCGATTTAGACATTTTAATTTACTTTATTGATACAATTTCCAGTTCTAAAAAACTCATCTAGGTTATCAATTGCTAAATTTCCCATTGCAATTCTTGTATCTTTTGTTGCGCTCCCAAGATGAGGTAAAACAAAAGCGCTTGGAATTTTTAAATAACCTGGATTTAAATTTGGTTCATTTTTATAGACATCTAATCCTGCTGCATAAATTTTTCTTCTATTCAATGCATCAATTAAAGCTTCATCATTAACTATATCACCTCTTGCAACATTAGTTATCACAGCACCTTTAGGAAAATACTCAACAGTTTCTTTATTTATTAAGTTCTCTGTTTCTTTTGTGGCAGGACAACAAATTGATAAAACATCTGAGACAGAAAAAAGACTTTTTATGCTGTCATGATATGTTGCACCTTGTTCTTTATCTTCACTTAATTTTGAGCGATTATGATAATGAATGATCATGCCTAAAGATTTTGCAATTTTTGCAATTTTTTGGCCAATACGACCCATACCTAAAATTCCTAATCTTGTTCCAGTTAATTGTTTTCCAATTAAATAGTCAGCAGACCACTTCCATCCACCCTCTCTTGCTGACTCTATTCCCTCAGAAGCTCTTCTGCATGCTCCTAGAATTAATAAAATTCCAATCTCTGCTGTAGCATCTGATAAAACTTCTGGTGTATTTGTTACTGCTATACCTTTATTTTTTGCTGCTTCTAAATCAATGTTTCCAAATCCTACTGCAAAATTAGAAATTATTTTAATTGTGTCTGGTAATTGATTGATTGTTTCTGCATCTAATTTTTCAGTTAGTGATGATAATATGCCATCAAATCCTTGACTCATTTCAATAATTTTTTTTTGTGAATAAAGTTCATCATTAGTATTAAATTTAGCATCAAACAACTTAGATGCTTTGTCTTCACTTTCTCTTATCAAGCGTCTTGTAATTAAAACTTTTTTCATAATTTCTATTTTAAAATTTCAGGTTTTGGTCCACCTGTGTACCAATCTAAAACTTCAATTGTATGTAATATTGGAACTTTAGTACCATGAGCGATTTGGGTAATACAACCAATATTTCCAGTAGAAATAAAATCTGGATTTAAACTTTCAATATTATTTACTTTTTTCTTCAATAATTGTTTTGCAATTTTTGATTGCAATATGTTGTAAGTACCAGCTGATCCACAACATATATGTCCATCTGGGATATCCATGATTTCATTGTTAGTTTTCTCAAGTAACGAAACAGGTTGAGAATGAACTTTTTGACCATGCTGCATTGAACACGCAGAATGATAAGCAACTTTATATTTTTTTTCTTTATTTTTAATATCAAGTTTTAAACTTTCAAATATATATTCCGAGATATCTTTTGTAAGTTCTGATATAACTTTTGCTTTTTTACTTAGTTCTTTGTCCTCACGAAAAATAAATCCATAATCTTTCATTGTTGTCCCACAACCTGACGTATTTGACAAAATTGCATCTAAATTTCCTTTTTGATGCTCCTCATACCAAGTGTTTATATTGTTCTTAAAATCTTGATGTGCATCCTCCTCTTTTCCAAGATGATGATTTAAAGATCCACAACAACGAATTTTTTTTGGAACAACTACTTCTACGCCATGTCTGTTTAATAGCCTTATTGTTGCTTCATTAATTTGAGGAGATATTTCTTTTTGTACACATCCTGTTAAAAGAGCAACTCTAGCAATTCTTTTTTTAGATGAGGATTTATAAATTTCTTTAATTGGTAAAGTTTTTTTAGGAAATTTTGTAGGCATTAACTCAATCATGTCTTTAATTTTTGAAGGCATTAAGAATTTAAATGGCTTCGATAATTTTACTAATAAACTTGATAATCTAAAAACTTTTGTATTTGGAAGAGTGACAGATAAAAAATATCTTATTAACTTATCAAAGAGTGATCTTTGATAATTTTTTTCAATATATTTTTTTCCATGGTCAATTATGTGCATATAATTTACACCAGCTGGGCAAGTCGTCATACAACTATAACATGAGAGACATCGATCGATATGCTTCACAACTTTTTCAGTTGGCTTCCGATTATTTTCTAACATATCTTTAATAAGATAGATACGTCCTCTAGGTCCATCTAGCTCATCACCCAAAAGTTGATGAGTAGGGCATGTAGCATTACACATTCCACAATGCACACACTTTTTAAAAACTTTTTCGTTTGCAAAATTGTCTGGATCTCTAAGCTGTTCTTCAGTAAATTTTGTTTGCATTAAACACCTCTATACATTTTACCTGGATTTAAAATTCTTTTTGGATCAAAACTTTGTTTTACTTTTTCAGAAATCATCAAACGTACTTTATCAACAGTAAAAATAGGTTCACCATAATCATATTCAGATGAAGTTTTAATTACTGTCAAATAACCTCCAAAATCGTTTGCCATTTTTTTTAAATCTTTAATCTTTTCCTCTTTTTTACTATTAACTTCAATCCAGAATAACGACCCACACCAATCAATAAAATAACTATGGTTATTTTCTAAATATTTGCATAATTTTGAACCATTCGCTGGTGGTATTACCATTCGTATTAAATTGTGTTCAGTCTTTTCGAATACCTCTAAATTATTTATTTTTTTCCAAAATGGTTCTGATTGATAAACATCAAGAGTGGAAATATCCGAATTGTTTAATTCAAGTTCTTTTTTTAAATTATTAATTTTTTCCTCAATTGAAATTTGATCCCCCTCAACTCTAAATGCTACAAACGAAACTTTTGATTTAAGATCATTAAACTTAAAAACATTATTTCTTTTAGATGAAAATTCTTTATCATTTGATTGCTCTGGAATAAAGACAGCACCAGAAATTTCACTACTTGAACTTGATAATTTATTAAACAAATCATAAATTTGTTCAAAATTATTAGAATAAATTATTACAGTCTTAGAAGAATCTTTCTTAGGCAGGACCTTTAATGTAATTTCAGTCAAAGCAACAAGTGTACCAAACGAACCAGCTATAAGTTTTGATAAATCATAACCTGTAACATTTTTAACGACAGTACCTCCTGATTTAATTATATCTCCTTTTCCATTAACTCCCTTAAAACCTAGGACATGATCTCGTACACTACCAACTTTAAATCTTCGTGAACCCGCATAATTACATGATAAATATCCTGCTATTGTTCCTTTATTCGATTTGCCATCTTTAATATACCCAAAGTCTATAGGTTCAAAAGCTAGCTCCTGACTATTTTCACTTAAGACCTTCTCGATTTCATGAATTGGTGTGCAAGCTTTTATTTTAATATACAATTCTTCAGGTCTATAGTCGATGATACCAGAAATTTTAGACAAAGAAGTAGTGTTAGCAGATTGAGTTTTGTTTCCAATAAAGCTTTTTGAATTGTTACCGATAATTTCCGTTGGAGAATCTTGTTTATATAGTTCCCGAATTAAATCTGAAACTTCAACCTCATCTTTAGGGTAATAGATGTTATTAGAATCTTGGAAGATCTGGGAATTTATCTTTATTTTTGTGGACATGAACTCTTCCTTCCTCTGCACATTTTCTAAGTATAGGATAAACTTTTCCAGGATTTAATAGATTTTTTTCATCTAATGACTTTTTAATACTCAGTTGTTGTTGTATATCGTTATCATTAAACATTTCACACATTAGTTCTCTTTTTTCTATACCAACACCATGCTCACCTGTAATTACTCCACCAAGTCTTACACATGTTTTTAATATCTCAGAACCAAATTCCTCAGTCTTTCTAAGTTGTTCTTTATCATTTCCATCAAACATAATAAGTGGATGTAAATTCCCATCACCTGCATGAAAACAATTTGCAACCGGTAATTCATATTTTTCTGATAATTTTTTAATTTCTAATAATGCTTCAGCAAGCTTACCTCTTGGAATGGATCCATCCATACAATAATAATCAGGGGCCATAGCTCCACAAGCTGGGAAAGCAGCTTTTCTTCCAGCCCAGAATGAAAGTCTTTCTTTCTCACTATTGCTAAGTTTAAGACTAGAGCAGTGATTTTTTTTGCAAATTGCCTCTACTTTTTTAATTAATTCATTAACCTCTGAGGTTGTACCATCAAGTTCCACTATTAATAGTAATTCAGCGTCTCGCGGATATCCTGCTTTACTAAAATTATCTGTCGCCTCAATTAAAGCTTTATCCATTATTTCCATTCCTGCTGGAACTATTCCACTTGAAATGATTTCTGAAGCTGCATCTCCACCTTCTTTTATTGATGGAAAACCTATCAAAGCAGCTCTT
This sequence comes from uncultured Pelagibacteraceae bacterium, assembly GCA_902541745.1. Classification (GTDB taxonomy): domain Bacteria; phylum Pseudomonadota; class Alphaproteobacteria; order Pelagibacterales; family Pelagibacteraceae; genus Pelagibacter. The sequence goes on from CACBRW010000011.1 coordinate 16,072, forward strand.
ACGACTTCAGGTGTTTTTAAAATTTTAACTGTAACTTCTGTAACAACTCCCAATAAACCCTCTGAACCACAAATTAAACCCATAAGATCATATCCCTCTTGATCAAAAGATTTTCCTCCAAATCTACAAATAGTTCCATCCATCATAACCATTTGTACACCTAAAATATTATTTGTAGTCGTTCCGTACTTTAAAGAATGAACTCCACCTGAATTTTCAGCAACATTTCCACCTATAGAGCACGCTAACTGGCTAGAAGGATCTGGAGCATAATAAAATCCTTTGTTTTGAACTGCATGAGTAATTCCTAGATTTGTTACTCCTGGCTGTGTCACAACACATTTATTTTCGTAATCAATTTCTAATATTTTATTAAATTTTCCTAAGCCAAGGAGAATAGCATCTTGAAGAGGTAATGCTCCACCGGACAATCCAGTTCCCGCACCTCTTGGTACAACTTTGATATTTTCACTATGACAATATTTTAATATCTCACTTACTTCCTCTGTATTTTCTGGAAGCACCACTGCTAATGGTGTTTGTGTGTAAACAGATAAAGCATCTGTTTCATATGGTCTTAATTCATCAGCTTCACTAAGAACATTTTCTTTATCTGTTAATTTTGAGAGATTTTTTACTATTTCGGTTTTTCTATTTAAAATAGAACTATCAATTTTTGGTAAAGCTAATTCAGACATAGCTTATCCTAACATTTTTTTAATATTTTCCAATGCGTTAGAAATGTTATCTCTTGAAGCAGCAAAGCTAAATCTTACATAATCTTTGCATGTTTTTCCAAAAGCCGTTCCCGGAACAATAGCAACACCAGCTTCATGCATTGCTCTTTTACAAAATTCAGAACCGTCCATTCCCGTTCCAATAACTTTAGGGAATGCATAAAACGCACCACCAGGCAAACTACATTCTACACCTGGTAAACTATTTAAGCCCTCGTGGATTAATTTTCTTCTTAAAGTAAATTTTTCCATCATCTCGTCTATTGAGTCATCAGGTCCATCTAAAGCAGCAATGCCAGCGAACTGAGCTGCAGCGTTTACACATGAGACACTATTAATTAATAATTTATTTACATGCTCAACTAAATTTTCCGGCCAAAAACTCCATCCAAGTCTCCAACCTGTCATGGAGTAAGCTTTGCTCCATCCTTCTAAAACAATTAATCTTTCTCTTAATTCTGGATAATTAAAGAATGTTGGCATTTCCATATTATCGAAAATTTGTCTACTATAAATTTCATCACTTAAAATAGTTACGTGAGGATGTTTTTTTAAACCTTCAGCCAATTTGTCTATTTCAGATTTTTCTACAAAACTCCCTGTCGGATTGTTTGGATTTATTAGAATTAATAATCTAGTTTTATCAGTAATTAGAGATAAAATTTTATCTGCACTGAACTTTAAATCTTTATCTTCAGTAAGATCGTAAGGCACTGCTGTAGAACCGGTATAATTAATCATTGACTCATAAATAGGGAAAGCTGGAGTTGGATGAATTATCTCCGCTCCAGGCTCACCAAAACACTGAATTGCATAATGCATTGTTGGTTTCCCACCTGGCATAATAATAATTCTTTCAGGATCTACGTCTGCACTATACCTTTTCTTTATCCATCTAGTAACTGACTGTCTGCATTCTAATATTCCATTTGAAAGCACATATCCATGATGACCATCATCTAAAGCTTTTTTTGCTGCTTCAACAACGTGCTTTGGAGTTTTGAAATCGGGTTGACCTAGACCTAAGTGAATCATAGGTTTACCTTGTGCTTCAAGTTTTTTTGCTTCAGCTAGAACAGAAAAAGCACTCTCTGTTCCAAGCCTGTCTAAAGATTTTGCAAGTTCCATAACAATTTAAAATTTAAAGTCGCCAAACTAAACGAAAATTGGTTTTTTGTCTATTTAGTTTAGAAATTTAATTATACAAATAAATGGTAAAAATTCTTATCTTTTAGTCTCGATATATTATTTTTGACGCATCAAGGTCTTTAACAGACTTACAACCCATTAAAATCATATTTCTTCTAATTTCTTTTTGCATGTTTTCTAAAAGTCTTTCAACACCTTTTTGACCACCAGCACCTAAGCTAAAAAGAAATGCTTTTCCAAAACTACATGCTGTTGCGCCTGCAGCTAAAGCTTTGAGAACGTGTGTACCTCTTCTTACACCACCATCAAGAATAATTTCTAATTTATCACCAACTGCATCCGAAATTGCTTTAACTTGATCAAACGGAGATCTTGATCCATCAAGTTGTCTTCCGCCATGATTTGAAATCATAATTGCTGTACAACCAATGTCTATTGCTCTTTTAGCATCCTCCACTGACATTACACCTTTAAGAGCCATAGGTTTGTTCCATTTTTTTATACAATATTCTGCATCCTTCCAATTCATAGCTGGATCATATTGTTCATTAATATAATCCATAACTGATTTTGCAATATTTGTACCTTTATCAGTTTTGTTTTTAATGTTTGCTAATTCAAATTTTTTATTCGTAAAGTATTTAAAAACCCATCCTGGTCTCATCGCAAAACTCAATAAACTATCCAAAGTAAATTTAGGTGGTGTAGTAAATCCTGTTCTATGATCTCTTTCCCTATTTCCAGCAACAAGCGTATCAACAGTTATACACATTCCATCAAAATTAGCTCTACTGCATCTTTCAATTAAATCATCAGTTATTGATTTGTCTTTGTGAATATAAAGTTGAAAAAGTTTTGGCCCACTAGAAACATTTGCAACCTCTTCAATTGAAAATGAGGCCATTGTAGACATGCTATAAATTGTATCAAACTTCTCTGCAGCTCTAGCAGAAGCTTTATCACCCTCTGGGTCATATAAACTTTGCATCGCCGTAGGAGACAAAAACAAAGGCATACTAATTTTTCTACCAAAGACAGTTGTGGATAAATCTGGATCACCAACACTATTAAGAATGTTTGGAACTAAATCGCAATCATTGAATGCATCTGTATTTCTATTTAGAGTAACTTCATCATCTGCTCCTCCATCAATATAGTGAAAAATTGGAGCTGGTAATTTCTTTTTAGCTAATTTTCGAAAATCATTAAAATTATAACAATCATTTATATTCATAACTTTTTAATCTAAAAGTTTTTAATGAAATTAAACATATAACTATTTGCCCCAGGATTTTTATCACCTAAACTAGCATTAGATACATGGTTGTAGGAAAGTGCTAAACTTGAACTTTTTGAAATCTTATATGAAAATTGTACTTCAGACTTAAATTCAAGAACATGTCCTAAGTCTTTTCCATCACCTCTAGAATATAAACCAGGAGCAAAACTTGGAGTGAACATTAATCCTCCCATATCAACATTCCATTCAAATCCTGTATAAATATATGCAGCTGAATTTTCTGTAATAAAGCCACCAGTTATTGGTGAAATATTACCAATGATACTATCTCTTTCCAAATTTTCATTTTGATGCTGAAATCCTAAAAACATTGCAGATTGTTTATCATCACTAAAATCAAAGTTGCCAATAAAAAAATTATATTGATGTGGGCTAATATTTTCAGCTGATGCTTTAAAGGCTAAAAATAGAGAAAAGAAAATTGCCCAAAATTTTTTAAAATTCATATGGTTTTTTATCAGATTATATTTTTTTTATAAGTTTTTTATAGATTATTGCACCACCAATTAAGAAGATCAATAGAGGCAATATCCATAAAATATAAGTATTTTTATTTATACCTGGATCATACAATATCCAATCTCCATACTTTTTCTTAAAGTAATTATAAATTTGTTTTTCCGATAAACCCTCTTCAATTTTATTTTCAACAAGAATCTTTATACTATTTGCAAATTCGGAGTCTGAGTCATAAACGGACTGACCTTGACAAATTAAACATCTTAAATTTTTCGTAATATTATTTATCCTATCTTGTTCTTCCCCCTTGACTGAAGTTAGATTTAATAAAAAAAATAACAAAAAAATAATATTTAAAAATCTCATTTTATTAATAGATTAATTTCATCAACATATTGCTGATTAAGTGGTCCTATATATTTCTTAATAATTTTATTGTTAGAAATTAAGTAAGATTCGGGAACACCAAATGCGCCCCACTCAATTGAAATTGTTCCATTGTTATCAATAAATATTTTATCATAGGGATTTCCTAATTCTTTTAAAAAATTTTCAGCATTTTTTTTATTATCTTTATAATTTATGCCTATTAAAATTATTTCTTTTTTCTCTTTTAAAGACATTAAAAAATTATGTTCTTGTCGACATGGTATACACCAAGAAGACCATATATTTAATAGATAAACTTTATCACCCTGAAAAAAATTTAAGGAATTAAAAATTATATTTGAATAAAAATCTTTAAAATTGGTTGATGGTATATCGCTGCTTATATTTTTATCTGGCGTGTAAATATTTGAATTCTGTAAACTTTTGTAAAAAATAAAAAAAATTATTCCAAAGATAATAATAACTGAAAAAGGTAATATTTTATTTTTCATGATCTTTTTTGTAAAAAACTAACAATTCCTCCAAAAGATATTAAAATTACTGACAACCAGATCCATAACATAAATGGTTTAACTTGATATCTTACATTGAAAAAATCTTGATTTTGAACCATGTTAATCACAATAAATTTATCTGACATAAGAGTTGTTTTAATATCAGCTTCACTTGTTGCAATAACAGGTTGATTGTAAATTCTCAGCTCTGGCGAAAATCTATCCTTTTCACCATTTGAATTACTTATAGAAAAATTTGCAATAATAGCATTATAATTTTTTTCTTTTTTCTGATCAACACTTTCAAAAACTATCTTAGTTTTCGAATTTTCAAAAGTTTCACCAACTTTAAGATTTGTTATAATTTCAGTTGCAAGTAAATTATTAAATAAAATACTTAGGATTAATAAACTAAATCCAAAATGAGCAATATTTTGTGAAATATTTTTATATTTTTTTACAAAAAAATCTCGCAAGGTAATAAAGAATAAATAAAGCGCACTCGATATCAAAATTGTATTTATTAAAATATTTTGATTAAAATTTTTTAATACTAAAAATGCTAATAAAATTGAGATAATTAAAAAAGAAATTAAATAAATTTTATCTTCTAGTTGAGATTTGATCCATTTTAATTTTGGACCAATCGCCATCATAAATAAAAATGGAATTAAAAATGGAATTATCAATTTATGATAAAATGGTGGTCCGACTGATATTTTTTGGGAAGAAATTACATCTAAAAAAATTGGATAAACAGTTCCTATTAATACAACTGATAGAAAATACATCATAAACCAGTTATTAATTAATATTGAAGTTTCTTTGCTCAACCAAAAAATACTATAAGTTTTTCTGTCATTATCTTTATGAAAAAAGAAAAAAATTAAAATAGATAAAAAAATCAAAATGAATAAAAAAACAAGAATAAATAAACCCCTTTCAGGATCATTAGCAAATGTATGAACTGAATTTAATATTCCTGATCTTACTAAAAATGTTCCACACATACTTAATGTAAATGTTGCAATAGAAAGAATTATTACCCATGAAGTTAAAATAGATTTTTTTTCTAATACTAAGATACAATGTAAAAGAGTGGTTAATGCAAGCCACGGCATTAGAGAAACATTCTCAACTGGATCCCAAAACCAAAAACCTCCCCAGCCCAATTCGTAATAAGCCCAAATCGATCCAAGCAGTATTCCTAAAGTCAAAAATATCCATGAAATTAAGACCCATTTTTTTATATGTGATGCCCAACTAGTAGAAATAATTTTTAAACTTGTTGCTGCCAAAACAGATGAAAAAATAATTGAAGAACCAACATAGCCTAAATATAAAACAGGTGGATGAATTGCTAAAGCAGGGTCTTGTAAAATTGGGTTTAATCCAAGACCTTCAGTAGGTATTGGAAAAATATAATTAAATGGATTTGATGTTTTGATTAAAAATAAAAAGAAACCAACTATTATTATTTGTTGAAAAACTAAAGTTAAAATTTTGTATTTTACTGGTTGATTTTTTGTTCGTACTAAAAATATGAAAATAAATAAAGTTAAAACAAGTAACCACAATAATAAACTACCTTCATGATTCCCCCAAGTTCCACTTATTTTGTAAAATAATGGTTTGGTAGTGTGAGAATTATTAAATACTGTTTCATTACTAAAATCTGAAACAACAAAAGAAAAAATTAAACACAAAAAACTAATAACAACAAAAAATAATTGTAAAAATGTAAATGATAATAGTTTGCTATCTAATATGTTTGAGTTATTAAAATTTTTATATGAAAAATAAAATAACGATAATCCAATAATTAATCCTATTATTAATGAATAATATCCAACAAGACTATAGATCAATTTATTTTTCTCCTAATGCTTCTTTTACTTCAGGTGGCATATAATTTTCATCATGCTTAGCTAAAATTTTTGTTGCGGAGAAAAAGTTTCTATCTTTCAAAAAACCTTCTGCGACAACCCCTTTTCCTTCAGCAAATAAATTTGGTACTGCTCCCGAGTAAGTAACATTTATTTCATTTTTAAAGTCAGTAATTATAAAGCTAACTTCATTTGAACTTATCGAAATTGAGTTTTTTTTAACCATTCCTCCAACTCTTATTTTGCTTTTATCTATTTCAGAAAGTGATTTTATTTCAGAAGGAGATTGAAAATATACAACATTTTCCTCCAATGATTTTAAAATCAAAAATGTTGTTAAAATTAAAGTAATTAAGATTGTTACTACTAACAGAAATCTTAATTTAACTTTTCGACCATACATGGTTTAAAAGTTAATTATTTGTTACGTTTGCTAAAATTTCTTTATTTATTCTTTGTGATTTTGCAAAATTAGCTTGCTCAGTAGTCAGTGATCCAAATTTAGCAACAAATTTGTTTTGTTCTTTAACAAATTGCATTTTAGTCACCAAGTATAAACTTAAGAAACTTAATAAGGTAAAGCCAAAAGCAGATAACACATACACCGCATATCCATTCATAAAAAGTAATTCGTTTATCATAATCTATCTAAGCCTTTATTTTTAATTTTTATCAGTTCTGTATTATATTTCATCAAGAAAATTAACAATGAAAAAAGAGCAAATGCCGCAGTCATTATCAATAATGGGTAAAGCATTGATGAATGAATTGAGGTTTTTGATAAAATATTAATAGATGCAGGTTGATGAAGTGTATTCCACCAATCAACTGAGTATTTAATTATTGGAACATTAATAATTCCTAAAATAGTTATAAAAGTTGAAATCTTATAGACTTTTTCTTCCTTATCATAAATTCTCCATACAAGTAGATACATTGCATAGAACAAAGCTAATATTAACATTGAAGTAATTCTTGCATCCCAAGCCCACCATGTTCCCCAAGTTGGTTTTCCCCAAATTGATCCTGTAACTAAAGCTATAATATTAAAAACAAATCCCGAAGGAGCTAAACTTTTAGAAATTAAAAAAAAGTTTTTGTTTCTAAATACAAAACCACAAATAGATAAAAAAGTTATAGAAGAAAATATTCCAAGTGAAATCCAAGCGGCAGGAACGTGAACATACATAATCCTGACTGCATCACTTTGTTTGTAATCCTCAGGAGACATGACTAATGCTTCAACTAAACCAACACTTAATACAACAATAAACAAAAATAATACGTACTTAGGTGCTTTTGACGTAATTTTGAAAATCTTGTTAGGTTCAAAAAGTTTAAACATATTTTAATTTAGAATTATTTTTGATGATTTCTATTATGAAATAGTTTTCTGATCAAGAATGCAGAGGGGAGATAATAAGATTGAAATTAACGTTTAACACTCTTGACCAGAAGATACTAAAAATATAACTAATTTGTATGGCCTATATTTGAGCTAAATGTGGTTGAATGATGATTGACTTAATTAGAAAGCTTGAAATAGCTAGAACCTTTTTTTCCTGAAAAAATCTCTTCAATTAAAGGGTGTTTTATTGGTTCATCAGAATCATCCATCTGCAAATTTTGCTCAGAAACATAAGCTTCATAAGTTATCTCATCATTTTCTGCTAATAGGTGATAAAATGGTTGATCTTTTCTTGGTCTCACATTTTTTGGGATAGATTGATACCATTCCTCAGAATTATTAAATTCAAAATCAACATCATAAATCACACCTCTAAATTCAAAGTGTTTATGCTTTACGATATCTCCAATTGAAAATTTAGCTTTTTGAACTGGCATTAGACTTAGTATGGGTATTTAGAAATAAAAATCAATGCTAAAAATATAAATGTTTTGTGATGTGGCAAATATGTTAATATCTTTTCGGTGAATAAATCTTTTTTAAAATTTGTTACTGATTTCGGTCCTTTAGCAATATTTTTTTTCTATTATTACAATAGTGACAAAAATTTATCAGTAGCAATACCTCCACTGATAGTTGCAACTTTAGTTGCATTAGCAGTAGTTTGGTTTTTTGAAAAAAAAATTCCTCCAATGCCTTTGGTAAGTGGAATTTTAATTACTTTTTTTGGTGGATTAACAATCTACTTTAATGATCCAATATTTATTTATATTAAACCAACAATAATTAATATAATGTTTGCTCTTGCATTATTTTTTGGAAAATATTTTACCAATGAACCTATTCTTAAAAAAATTATGGGTAAATCTATTCCTCTAACCGATATTGGGTGGGAAATTCTTAATAAACGATGGATGTATTTTTTCTTTGGCCTTGCTTTATTAAATGAATTTATTTGGAGAACACAAACAGAAGAATTTTGGGTTAATTTTAAAGTGTGGGGAATGCTTCCAATCACAATAATATTCACAGGGTTCCAAGTACCATTAATTAATAAACATAAGAATGATGCTTAGTAATTTAAAATTAGTAGTAAATAATCTTAATAATAAAACAGAAGAAAAACATTTTTTTGAAAAAGATGAGCTTAAAATTATATTAGACTTATATGCTAAGATGGTTTCAGAAGGATCTTGGAAAGATTACGGTTTAAGTATTTCAAGTAAACAAGTAGGGTTTAGTGTTTTTAGAAATGCTACTGAAAACGCCCTTTATAAGATTTGTAAAAATTTTAACCCTAAAAATAAAAATCTTAAATATTTGATTACTGATACAAGTGGCAAAATATTAAAAAATTCTTACGATCTAAGAATTTTATTAAAAAATACTAATTGGAAGAAACTTCAAAAATAAGTTTATCTTCTTTGACCAAACAATCTTAACAACATTATAAATAGATTAATAAAATCTAGATATAAAGTTAAAGCACCCATTACAGCTTTCTTACCCATCAGCTCACCTGAATCTGAGGCAACATACATATTTTTGATTTTCTGAGTGTCATAAGCAGTTAAACCAACAAATATTAAAACACCTAAAATTGAAATCACAAAATACATCATTGAAGATTTCATAAAAATATTAACAATTGAGGCTATAATTATTCCTATTAGACCCATCATTAGAAAAGATCCAAACTTTGTAAGATCTCTTTTAGTTGTGTATCCATAAATGCTCATCGCTCCAAATGTTGCAGACGTAATGAAGAAAACTCTAGTTACACTCATTCCAGTGTAAACTAATAATATTGAAGATAAAGATAGACCCATCAAAGCTGCAAAAACCCAAAACGTAGTCTGTGCCTTTGATGCACTCATCTTATTAATTCCAAAACTCATGTAAAAAACGATACCCAGAGGAGCTAACATTACAAGCCATTTAAGTCCTGATAAATAAATTGCATTCCCCATCTGAGTTAGACCAACGATTGAACCTGCATCATTAGTAACAACAGACATTTTAAATGTTAATAGTGCTACTATTCCAGTTAGTAATACACCTGTTGCCATGTAATTATAAACTTTTAGCATGTAGGCTCTTAAGCCTTCATCCATTACAGCAGCCGATTTTTGTGCTGCTTTAGCTCTATTCAGTATTCCGTTTTTATCAAATTCCATAATGACTAATATATATATTCTTTTACTAATTATTCAAGATACCTTAAAAGATTAACAAAAATTTAACTTAATATTTCTAATGAATTACAAAAATTTAGGTAATACCGATATTAAAGTAAGTACAATTTGTCTCGGTACTATGACTTGGGGAGAACAAAATACTGAACTTGAAGCATTTGAACAAATGGATTTTGCTTTAGATCAAGGAGTAAACTTTTGGGACACTGCTGAATTATATGCAGTACCTCCTAGAAAAGAAACCTACGGTGATACAGAAGAAATTATTGGAAACTGGTTTGAAAAGAGAAAGATAAGAGACAAAGTCATTCTTGCAACAAAAGTTGCTGGTCCAGCAAGAGATTATTTAAGAAGTGGGGAAAATAGTTTTACAGGTCCAAATTTAGAATCTGCTTTAAATGACAGTCTTAAAAGACTTAAAACTGATTATATAGATTTATATCAACTTCATTGGCCAGAAAGAAATGTAAATAATTTTGGAAGACTTGGTTATGTTCATAAGGAAAATGAATGGAATAAATTTGAAGATGTTCTTGCAGAATTAAATAAATATATTGATCAGGGAAAAATAAGATACGTTGGTTTATCAAATGAGACACCTTGGGGAGTTTTAAATTATCTTCAGTTATCCAAAGATAAAAAGTTGCCAAGAATGATGTCAATCCAAAATCCTTATAGTTTATTAAATAGATCTTACGAAGTTGGACTAGCTGAAGTTTCTATAAGAGAAAACATTGGCTGCTTAGCTTATTCTCCACTTGCAAGTGGATATTTAAGTGGAAAATATAGAAACAAAAGTTTTCCTAAAGGGTCAAGAATGGAGAGAGATTTTGATTTCTGGACAAGGTATAGAAAGCCGAATACTGAGGATGCAGTTGAGCATTATTACAAAATTAGTGAAAAATTTGATCTAGATATGAGTCAAATGTCTATTAAATTTTGTGAAATCCAAGACTTTATGACTAGTGTAATAATTGGAGCAACTACAATGGAGCAGTTGAAAACAAATATAGAAAGTGTAAATGTAAACTTATCTGATGATGTCATTAAAGAAATTAACCAAATACAAACAATTTATCCAAATCCATGTCCATAATTAAAAAAATTACAATATTTTTAGGAATATTTTTTATAAGTGGTGTTACTCAACTTTCAGCCCAAGAAATTAAAAAAATTGGTAAATATAAAGATTGGGAGGCAATGGTCTCTATGGATGCTGATGGCAAAGTATGCTTTGCACAATCTTTACCTATTTTGCAAGCTCCAAAAACAAATAAAAGAGATGCAAAATTATTTGTAGCATTCAGACCAAACGATAATATAAAAAATGAAGTAAGTGTTACCCCGGGTTATGAATTTAACAAAAATAATTCTGTAACAGCTGCTTCAGGGAAAAACAAATTTAAATTTGATATTAAAGAACAAGGTTTTGCATGGATTGCTGACAATAAAATTGAACTAAAAATGATCAAACAAATGAGAAAAGGATCTAGAATTATGATCACTGGATACAATCAACAAGGTTCTCAAACAATTGATCATTACTCATTATTAGGATTTACTAAAGCTTATAACGCTTCAAGAAAAGCTTGTAGTTAATTCAATGAAATCAATAAAGAAAATTGTTCTAGCTTATTCTGGAGGGCTCGATACTTCTATAATTTTAAAATGGCTTCAAGAAAATTATGATGCAGATGTAATTTGTTATACAGCAGATGTTGGACAAGAAATTGATAGAAAAAAAATTATTACTAATGCAAAAAAATTTGGTGTTAAAAATATAATTATTAAAGATTTAAAAGATATTTTTGTTAAGGATTATGTTTATCCCATGATCAGAGGACACGCGATCTATGAGGGTGTTTATTTATTAGGGACATCAATAGCAAGACCTCTTATTGCAAAAGATCAAATAAGAGTAGCTAAAAAATTTAAAGCCTATGCAGTTTCACATGGGGCAACTGGTAAAGGCAATGATCAAGTTAGATTTGAATTAGGCTATCATTATTTTGGACCTAAAATTAAAATTATAGCTCCGTGGAGAATTTGGAAACTAAAATCTAGAACAGACTTAATTAATTATGCAAAAAAACATAGCATAGCTATTCCTAAAGATAAAAAAGGTGCACCTCCCTTTTCAGTGGATGATAATTTATTTCATACATCAACTGAAGGTAAGGTTTTAGAAAATCCAAAAAATTCTGCTCCGGAATTTATTTTTCAACGAACAGTTTCTCCTGAAAAAGCACCTAACAAACCATCTTTTGTTACTATTAATTTTAAAAATGGTGATCCTTTTGGAATTAATGGAAAAAAATTATCTCCAGCTAAATTATTAACAACGTTAAATGATCTAGCAGGCAAAAATGGAATTGGAAGAGTTGACTTAGTAGAGAATAGATTTTTAGGTATTAAATCTAGAGGAGTGTATGAAACACCCGGTGGGACTCTTTTAATAAATGCTCATAGAGCAATTGAGTCTGTTACCTTAGACAAAGAAACTATGCATAAAAAAGATCAGATAATGTCTAGATATGCGGAGTTAATTTACAATGGTTATTGGTATTCAAAAGAAAGATTTAAACTTCAAAAAATTGTAGATTTAAAAAGAAGCAAAGTAAATGGCTCAGTTAAACTTAAATTGTATAAAGGAAATATTACAATTCAATCTAGAGTTACTAATAGCAGCGCTTACTCGATGAAAAAAGTCTCATTTGAAGAAAATAAGTCATTTAATAAATCTAACGTTGAAAGATTTATTAATTTTCACAAAAAAAAGCTTCGTTCTTAGTAACGTTTAGGACAAATTAACATTTGTTTAAATCACTAAAAATTATATCCTTAGATCATGGAATCAATAAAGAATTGGATGAGAGATGCTGCAAATATTTTATTTGATGATAGTAAGAATGATCTACGCGCACTTCCTAAAACAGTTAGATTACAAATTCTTTTAGTTTTAAGTTTTATTTGGACTACTGTTTTTAGTTTATATGTTTTTTCTTACACAACTTTCGCATTTGGATGGGCTGGACTTTTTTTAGCTCATATAGGTTTAATATTTGCCGTCTATATGACTTTTAAACAATTCCATAGAGCAGAAGAGAAGTCTACAAGTGTTTTTCAAACAAAAAATTTTGATCCTTTTAAAATCATGGTCATAGTTTTTGTAATAGTATTTATATTCGTATTTTCAAAAGGAATTGAGGTTTTGACAAGTCCAAACCCGAACTCTTATTCAATCCCTTATGATGGTCCCTTAAAATCTGCAATTGAAAAATGGTTACCTTTTAGTAAAGATAAATAATGGATAAGATAGCAAAAAACTTACAGTTAGCATTAATGGTTATTATCTTAATCAGTACTGTTATTGCTGTTGGGATTGAAATGAAAAACATGTTTTTAAATCAATCTGTTACATTAGCAGATTTGCTTTTAATGTTTCTTTATTTAGAGGTACTAGCAATGGTTAGGGTTTTTTGGAACCAACAATCTATTAGTATTACCCTACCACTTCTTATTGCGATTACCGCCCTTGCACGATTTATTATTCTACAAGGCAAAGAAATGGATCCTACTGCACTTGTTTATGAAGCAGTAGCTATTTTGTTAATAGCTGGAGCAATTGTTGTTTTAAGATTAAGACATAGTGACAAATTAGGTCTTAAGAAAAAAAAATCAAAATAATTTAAAATGATATTTGAAGCTTCAAGGTCTAAGGGCTTAAATCAATTAAATAATTTTGTTGAGAATAATCTTGGAGAATATTCAAAATTGAGAAATTTTGATTTTGGACCTGAAAAAAGATCTAATATATCTTGCTTATCACCTTATATAACTCATGGAATAATTAATGAACAAGAAGTCATTCAGAAAGCTCTAAGTAAATTTTCTTTTTCAAAAAATGAAAAGTTTATTCAAGAAGTTCTATGGCGAACTTATTGGAAAGGTTGGTTAGAACTTAGACCAAATGTTTGGGCTGATTATCTTATCGAATTAAATCAAATCAAAAATGAATTAAAAGATAATAAAGATTATATTGCAGCAATCGAAGGAAAAACAAAAGTAGATTGCTTTAATGAGTGGGTGAAAGAGCTTAAAGAAAGCAATTATTTGCATAATCACACAAGAATGTGGTTTGCTAGTATTTGGATTTTTACTTTAGAATTGCCTTGGCAATTAGGTGCAGAATTTTTTATGAAACATCTTTATGATGGAGATGCTGCATCAAATACTCTTGGGTGGCGATGGGTTGCGGGTGTTCAAACTCAAGGAAAACATTACCTTGCAAGTGAATGGAATATTAAAAAATTCACTAACAATAGATTTCAAAATATAAAATTAAATGAAAATGCTCCTCCAAAAGTATCTGAAAAATCTTATCAAATAATTAAACAGGATTTCAATAACCCACAAAAGATTGAGAATAAGAATCTTTTAATTTTTGAAAATAATCTCTCGTTTGAAATTACTGACTTTAAGGAAAACAACTTTAAGAAAATTTACTTAGTTTCTAATAAAAATGAAAATAGAGCAATAAAACTAAGTGAAAAGTTAGTGAAATTTAAATCTAATTTAATAAAAGACCAAAAACAAAGATTAAAAAATCAATCTATTGATTGTCAAATTATAGATATAAGTGAATTAACAAATATTGAAAATTATTACGGTTTGTATCCAACAGTAGGTGAAAATTTAGATTTTTTAAATTCTAATAATTTAAAGACAAATTTTTTATATAGAAATCTTGATAAATTAGCTTGGCAATACTGTAATAAAGGTTTTTTTAATTTCAAAAATTATATTCCTAAAATAGTTTCAAGCTTTAATTAAAACCAACGAACCATTCCAATAATTCCAGCGGTTGCATAAAAAAATTGCAAAAATAAAATTCCTTTATGACCACCTCTGTAGGCCCAAATTCCAATTAAAATAGCTGACAATAAAAGTAGACAAAAACCGAAAAATTCTATGCCAATATTTAAAGCAACAAACAAAGAATACAATATTGCGGTTATAACCCCTGCCCATTCAAAAATTTTATTATTCATAAAAGTTTTTTAAAATTATTATAAAGAATTGTAGAGTAGTTATTCATATCTTTCATGTTATCTTTTGCAGATTGATCAAACTTTTCTAATGCACCATTTCCAAGCTGATTTTCCAAAGCTTTTTTATACTCAGGAACACACCCCCATTCATTAACCGTAGTATCTTTTATTTCTATATGAAATTGAATTCCATAAGCATGATTTTGATATTTAAAAATTTGATACTTCGTGATAGGGGAAGAGGCTAATAAAGTTACATCTTTATTGTTTTCAATACCCTGAACCTCATAAGAATGCCATTGTAAACTTTTAATCGTATTAGGAAATTTTGAAAATAATTTATCTTCATTTTTTTCATTAGAGAAATTAATATCCATAATCCCTATTTCTGCTGGTTTAGATTTAACCACTTTTCCGCCAACTACTTCTCCTAAAAGTTGACAACCTAAACAAAAACCTAAATAAGGTTTCTTTAAATTCACTACAAATTCTTTAATTGCATTTTTTTCCTCCTTTAACCAAGGATATTCTTTTTCCATAAAGGTATCCATTGGACCCCCCATGCAAAACATTCCATCAAATTTACTTAAATCGTCTGGTATCTTTTCACCTTCATCTAACTCGATTGTAATTAAGTTAAATCCATCAGCCAACATTAAATCTTTAATATACCCCGGGTCTTCTATCTTAATATGCTGTAATACTATTATGTTCACTAATTTGACCTTAGCTCAAAACACATTACTGAACAAATTAAATAAATTTATCTAGCTAATTTAATTAGTAAATGTTTTAAATATACTTACCGAAATGAAATAAACATTTGATACAACCCATAAGAACATTAGAAAAATTTCATAAACAGGGTTCGTTCCTGAATCCTTTATTATAATTAATAAAACTGAAATCACGAACCAAACGATTGTGAAAAAAATTGATAAATATTTTAGTTTTTTTACTCTTAGGGGATGAATGCATTTTAGAGGAGAAAATTTAAGTAATATTAATAAAATTAAAAATAATAAATTAAAATTCTGGCTTGTTCCAAAAATGTAAAAATATAAAACAATAACATTCCAGATTGCAGGGAAACCATTGTAGTAATTATCATTTGTTAAAATGTTCAAATTTACATAAGAATAAATAGATATAAAAATCAAGATTACAGGAATTAATATAATAAACTGATCTGGTACATAGTTAAACCAGTAAATCATTATAGAGGGTATTATAACATAATTAAAAAAATCAATTATGCTATCTAACATTTTACCATCAATATTAGGTAAATTTTTTTTTACATCAAATTTTCTTGCTAACGTTCCATCAATACTATCAATTAAAAATGCAAGTCCGAGCCAAAGAAAAGCATCTTTTTGATTATTATTCAAAACAGAAATTAAAGAAAAAAAACCTGCTACAATTCCAAAACCAGTTAATAAATGAACAAGAGTGCCCAAAAATCTTTCTTGTTTAAATGAAATTTGTCTTTTAAAATTTTTTTCTTTACTCATTTGTTCTTTATTACCTAGCAAGCTTAATAAAAATGTCACCCATTCCTGTTTTTAAACTATCTAGTGGAGTATTATTTCGTAGTTCACAAAATCTTCCAGTTACTTGATGACTTTTTACAAAATCTATCTCTTCTTTTTTACAACTTCTTCCCTCATGTAATAAACCTATTACTATTCGACCATTAAGATTATAGACTTGATTATTATTGATTTTTTCTCCATCGCAAAAGTAATCTTTGTTTACTCTGTCAGGAAAATCTTTTTTTTTACAAGGATTCTTGATTGTAAACACATAAAATTCTTTCAAACCATCCAAAAATTTGTGTTTCATTTTTTCAACTTTGGAATATTTCATTATATCACAAGAGCAAGGTATACAGCACTTATAATAATCACCACAAATTTTCTTATCTGTTTTGCTCTCTTTAACAAATATAAAATCTGGTTCACCCTTAGGATCAATTAATGATCCAGAAACTGCACAATATAATTTATTATACTCTTTAAAATCTTTGTAAGTAATTTCTTTGTCTATAATATATTTAAAAAACTTCGGCCCAGCTGCATTTCTATTTTGATCTGGAAATATTCTAGACCAATCAGTGATTAACTCTTTATGGTAATTTTTGTCCTCTGCGAGTGACTCTAATTGAAATATCATAAAAAAAAGTAAAATGAATTTAAATAAATTTTTTTTCATTTTTGTTTGATAGTAATAACTTGATTTAACGACTTTATTTTTGTTAAGTTTTTTGAACCATCTGTCCATTTAACTTCTACTTTAAAATCTTTTTCATTTTTTCTAATTCCATAATGTGCCACAGGCTCCATTTGACACAAATATCCTGATCCGGCATCAATAGTTTTTGAGTGTTTTCTTTGATTAGTAATTAATGTGACTGTTGCACCTCTTGCTGGAGCACCAAATTTGTTAACAGGTTTAATTCTTAAATATTTTCTCTGCTTATCAACTTTTGCTTTGTATAGAGTTAATGGTTGTTCTTTACTTTCACCACGGGACACTAGTAATTCTAAAATACCATCATCATCAATGTCGGCAACCGCAGCGCCTGTTCCAAACCCATCTGTCTCAAGGCCTGTTTCCAGTATTATTTCTTCAAAAACTCCATTCTCTTTTATTTTAAATAACTTGTTAGGCTCGGCTATGTTGTTCATAAAGACTTCATCATAACCATCATTATCAAAATCAGCAGATATAATAGTTCTAATTCTAGAAGGTTTATCAAACTCACTACTACCTATGTCTTTAAATTGATTATTTTGTAAAACGTAAGCTCTGTGATAACCCTGCCAATTTCCGCTTATTATATCTAACCTTCCACGATAAAGTATATCAGATAGTGCAGTTCCTCTACCATTCTGAATTACATCATCTACTCGATAGTCAAAAGCTACTTCTTCAAAAACTCCATTATTATTTTTTAAAAGAAAGTTTGCACCTCTCTCATTTGCTGCAAAAATGTCTGATCTATCGCTTAAAATATGTCCTGAAACAACCGCCCTTCCACCTGTGACCTTATCTAAATTCAAATTGATTGATTTATCTTTAATCTTTTCATCCTCAATTTCATAAAATCTTGTTGGTCCTCCATAATTTGAAACATATAGACCATACGCACCATTGCCTTTTCTGTCCACACAAGCGACAGACCGACCTGCTGT
>CACBRW010000012.1 GCA_902541745.1 uncultured Pelagibacteraceae bacterium
ACAGAGGAAATAAAATTGGATTGATATTTCAAGACCCTCAAACTTCGCTTAACCCAATTCTTACTGTTGGTGAACAATTAATTGAAACAATTCAAACCCATCTTAAATTAAGTAAAGAGGAAGCCAAAAATAAATCTATAAATCTGTTGAAAGAGGTTGGCATAAAAGATGCAGAAACAAGATTTGATAATTATCCTCACCAATTCTCAGGTGGAATGAGACAGCGAGTAGTAATTTCTTTAGCTTTATGTTGTGAGCCAGAATTGTTAATTGCAGATGAGCCAACAACTGCACTAGATGTATCAATTCAATCTCAGATTTTAGAACTTATTAAAAAATTAACAAAAGAAAGAAATCTTGCTGTTATACTAATTACCCATGATATGGGAGTTATAGCTGAGACAGCAGATCGTGTAGCAGTAATGAAAAGTGGTAAATTAATTGAAATCGGCGAAACTAAAACAATATTAACTAATCCAAAAGAAAATTATACTAAAAGTTTAGTAAGTTCAGTCCCACCGACTAATAAAAAAATTTCAAGATTTGTGATTGTAGAAAAAGAAAACAATAATAAAAAAGAAAATAACATCAAAATATTAAATAGATGGACAAAAAAAGGAATAATAGATCAAGATTTAGTTCAGATAAAAAATCTTAGTAAAAGTTTTGATGATAATTTTTTTACGGAAAGTTCTAAGAATTCTGTCATGGCTGTCGATGATGTTTCTTTTGATGTAAAAGAGGGTGAGTCTTTTGGCTTGGTAGGAGAAAGTGGAAGTGGAAAATCTACAATTGCAAAAATGATTGTAAATTTATTTAAACCTACTTCTGGAGATATCTTCTTTGATAATGTTTGTATTACAAAAATAAAACAAAGATCTGAATTAATGAAATTTAGAAAACAAATTCAAATGATATTTCAAGATCCTTATTCTTCGCTTAATGGAAGATTAAAAGTAAAAGATATAATTGCAGAACCGATCATGCTTCACAAACCATCAATATCAAATATAGATTTAAATAATTATATTTATGATTTACTGGAGTCAGTAGAATTAACTCAAAAATCTGCAGATCGATATCCACATGAATTTTCAGGAGGGCAGAGACAGAGAATATCAATTGCAAGAGCACTCGCCACACAACCAAGACTTTTGGTTTGTGATGAACCCACCTCTGCTTTGGACGTAAGTATCCAAGCCCAAATATTAAATTTACTTAAAGATCTTCAAGAAAAATTAAATTTAACAATTTTATTCATTAGTCATGACCTACCAGTTGTTAGACAAATGTGCGATAGAATTGGAGTCTTAAAAGATGGCAAATTGTGTGAGGTTTCAAACACCGAGGATTTATTTTTAAAACCCAACCATGAATATACAAGAGAACTTTTAAGGTTAATGCCTAAAATTGAGTCTATTTATAATTAATCTTTTGTAAGCCTAAAATGGTCTACTAAAATTGATTATTTAACTAATTATTTTGCAATCTCTCTCATAGATTGTATTATAGATTTTCTAAAATTTTAGTTATGAGCAATAAAGATAGAGTGTTTATATTTGATACTACTATGCGTGATGGTGAGCAATCGCCAGGTGCATCTATGAGTTTAGAGGAAAAAATTCAAATCGCTAGAGTGTTTGATGAATTAGGTATCGATATAATAGAAGCAGGTTTTCCTATAGCTTCCCCAGGGGATTTTGAAGCTGTTTCAGAAGTAAGTAAAATTTTAAAAAATTCTATCCCTGCTGGACTTTCAAGACACTCAGTAAAAGATATTGATAGAGCTTATGAAGCTCTAAAACATGCGCCAAGATTTAGAATACATACATTTATTTCCACAAGCCCATTACACATGAAGCATAAATTAAATATGTCTCCAGAGGATGTTTATGAATCAATTGGAAAACATGTTTCTTATGCAAGAAAGTTTACTGACGATGTTGAGTGGTCTTGCGAAGATGGAACAAGAACTGATATGGATTACATGTGTAAAACTGTAGAGCTTGCAATTAAAAATGGAGCTACAACAATTAACATCCCTGATACAGTTGGTTACACAATACCATCTGAATTTACTACAATTATAGAAACTTTATTAAATAAAGTTCCAAATATTGATAAAGCAATTTTATCAACTCATTGTCATAATGATTTAGGTTTAGCAGTAGCTAACTCATTAGCCGGAGTTCAAGCTGGAGCAAGACAAATTGAATGTACAATAAATGGATTAGGAGAAAGAGCAGGAAATGCTGCTCTTGAGGAAGTTGTTATGGCAATTAAAACAAGACCTGATTTAATGCCATACGAAACTGGAATTAATACAACTCTTTTAAGTAAAGCTTCAAAAATTGTTTCAAACGCAACAGGATTTCCCGTTCAATACAATAAAGCTATCGTTGGAAAAAATGCTTTTGCTCATGAAGCAGGAATTCATCAGGATGGAATGTTAAAAAATAGACAAACATATGAAATAATGACACCTGAAAGTGTAGGGGTTAAGCAAACATCATTAGTGATGGGAAAGCATTCTGGTCGACATGCATTTAAAGATAAATTAAACAGCTTAGGCTATCCAGATTTAACTGATGATATAGTAGGAAATGCATTTGCAAAATTCAAAGTCTTAGCAGATAAGAAAAAACATGTTTACGATGAAGATATTATTGCTTTAGTAGATGATAGTTTAATTGTAGATAATAAAGTAAATGCAATAACTCTTAAATCTTTAAAAGTTTTTGCCGGAACAGGAGAACCACAAAAAGCAGAAATGACTTTGGATGTGTATGGTGATGTTAAAAATGCAACAGAAACTGGAGATGGTCCAGTGGATGCAATATTTAAATGTATTAAAACTTTATATCCTCACGATGTTAACTTACAGCTTTATCAAGTTCATGCAGTTACAGAAGGAACAGATGCGCAAGCAACAGTTAGTGTAAAAATAGAGGAAAAGGGCAAAACAACCGTAGGTCAAGCAGCGGATACTGATACTTTGGTTGCATCTGCAAATGCTTACATAAATGCACTAAATAAAATGATAATCAAACGAGATAAAACAGCTCCTATGGAGCAAGAAAGTCAGAAAGTTAGAGGGATTTAATGGGATTATTTAGTAGTGTTAAAAAAATATGGAGTCAGGATATGGCAATTGATCTTGGAACAGCAAACACACTTGTTGTATTAAAGGGTCAAGGTGTAGTTCTAAATGAACCTTCGGTTGTTGCAATAGTTGATCAAGGTGGAAAAAAAAACGTTTTAGCTGTTGGAGATGAAGCAAAAACCATGCTTGGAAGAACACCAGGTAACATTAGTGCAATTAGACCTCTAAGAGATGGTGTTATTGCAGATTTTATAGTTACTGAAGAAATGATTAAACATTTTATTAAAAAAGTTCACAAAGGAAGCACATTTGCTAATCCTAGAATTTTAATTTGTGTACCAACCGGCTCAACACCGGTTGAAAGAAAAGCAATTCAAGATAGCGCTCTAGCAGCAGGCGCAAGAAGAGTTCAATTAATTGAAGAACCAATTGCGGCTGCTATTGGAGCAAATCTACCAATTTCTGAAGCAACCGGTTCAATGATTGTAGATATCGGTGGGGGTACAAGTGAAATCGCTGTAATGTCTTTAGGCGGATTAGTTTATTCAAAATCTTTAAGAGTTGCAGGTGACTCAATGGATACCGCAATAGTAGATTATATGAGAAAAGAATATAATTTATTAATTGGTGATACTACTGCTGAAAAAATAAAAAAAGAAATGGGTACAGCTGTACCAACTGGAACAAACACTTACCCTGTTAAAGGAAGAGATTTAAGGTCAGGTACCCCAAAGGAAGTTAATATTACAGAAGAAGATACAGCTGAAGCATTAAACGATATTATGAAACAAATGGTTGGAGCTATTAAAGATGCTTTAGAAAACACTCCTCCTGAGTTGTCAGCCGATCTAGTTGATATGGGTTTAACGTTAACAGGTGGTGGTGCTTTGTTAAAAAATATCGATAAAAGGTTTTCTAAAGAAACAGGTTTACCAGTTCATATAGCAGATGATCCATTATCTTGTGTTGCTGTTGGCACAGGTAAAGCTTTGGATCAAGAAGAAACTTTTTCTACCATGTTATCTGAATATTAGGAAAGATGGCTACGGGCAGAGATGATTTTGTAATTGCCATTAGGTCAGCTTTTTTAAAAAAAAAAGATAAACAAAAATTTTCATTACTCACTTTAATTTTTTTATCAATTTTTGTAATTGTTCTAAGTAATTTTGACTTTAAAGTAATAAAGTTTGTTAAATTAGGAATCAATGAGGTAGTTTATAGATCATCTCATATTGCATCAATTCCAGAAAATAAATTAAAAGAATTAATTTCGAAATTTAAATCACATATGGGTTTATATGAAAGTCACCAGAAAGAATTAATTAAAATAGAAAATTTTGAAAAACTTAAATTGCAAAATGATTTTTTAACTGCAGAAAATAAAAAGCTTAAAGAGTTACTTGATGAAAGTATAAATTCAGAGGAAATATTTGCTAGAGTTTTAATTGATAAAGACAGTCCATATTTAAAATCAGTAGTATTAAATAAAGGCACAAAAGATAAAGTAAAAATTGGAATGGCTGTTATTGATGATGTTTATCTAGTTGGCCAAATAATTGAAGTAAATTATACTAATTCAAGGGCATTACTATTGTCAGATCTTAATAGTAAAATACCATCTTTATTAGAGCCAGATGATATACAGGCTGTAATTTCTGGGACAGGGAGTGATTTTGGAGTAATTGAACATACTCAAGAAGAATTTAGTGAAGATTTTAAAAATAAAGTAATTTTTGCTTATACCTCAGGTCTTGGTGGTTTATTTAAACCCGGTATACCGATTGGAAAAATTAACAACATATCAGAAGGAAAAATTAATTTTTTTTCAGATTTTACACAACTTAACTATGTAAAAATAGTTTCATATAAAATAGGTGGGGAAGAATAATGTCATCACTTAATAAAAGTCCTTTTTTTAAAATATTCTTATCCTATCTACCATTTATAATTTTATTTTTTTCTGTATTTAATGAATTTGATTTTAATTACTTAAAACTTGATTATTTTGCTTTTAATTTTGTTCATTTATTAATTTTCTTTTGGACTTTAAGAAATCCTGATCAACTAGGTTATCTAGCAATTTTTTTTGCAGGTATAATCAATGATGTTGTAATAGGTATACCAATAGGAATTAGCAGTTTTTGTTACCTTATTCTTTGCTCAGTAACAGCTTATATTAGAAACATTACTTTATCTCCAAACTTTATGAAGGATTGGATATCATTATTGTTTACAATTTTATTAATAAATTCAATTCAAGTAATTATTTTGGATTTAGTCTTTTTAATTAAAGTTGATTATACTGATTATTTAATTAATTCAGGTTTTACATTTTTATTTTATCCAATATTTTTTTTACTTTTTAATTTTTTAAACGAAAAAATTTCATATCAAACAAATGATTAAATCTAATTCAGGAATAAGAAAAACTGATGTAATTAATAGAAGAATGTTCATAATTGGAGCAGCAAAAGTAGTAGTTTTTGTTGGTATAGTTGTCCGTTTATTTTCTCTTCAAATAAATGAAAATAAAAAATATCTTACTCTTTCTGACAAGAATAGAATTAGAGAATGGAAACTCCCTCCTACAAGAGGAAATATAGTTGATTATTTTGGAAATATAATCGCAGGAAATTTAAAAGTTTATCAATTACACATAATTCCAGAGCAAGTTGAGAATTTTAATTATTTATTAGTTAGATTAAAAAATCTTTTAAATCTAAGTGACAAAAGAATTGCAAGAATAAATAAATTAAAAGCAGAGCTAAAGCCATGGGATAGTATTATTGTTTCTGAAAATTTAAGTTGGAGTCAGTTTGTTAAAATCAATAATTATTTATACGATCTTGTGGGTGTTAAACCCGTAATGACAATCTCGAGAAACTATCCATTTAATGACGTATACACACATGTTCTTGGATATGTGAGTCAACCAAATGAAAAAGAAATTTTAGAAAATGAAACCATCCAAGAAAGGTTTGTACCAGGAATGAAAATTGGAAAACTGGGCTTAGAGAAAAGACTTGAAAATCATTTAATTGGTACAAATGCTATCCAGAGATATGAAGTTAATGCTTACGGTAAGAGAATTAATCAACTTGAGCATCAAAAAGGTGAACAAGGATCAAAAATACGTTTAACTGTAGATACAGAAATACAAAAAGCTTGCGGAGAATTGTTAAATAAAAAAGCTGGATCTATAAGTGTTATGGATATTTATACCGGAGATATAATAGCAATGTATTCATCCCCATCTTATAATCCAAATTTATTTTTATTTGGAATAAGTCAAGATGAATGGCAATTAATTAGAAATAATCCCTTAAAACCATTAATAAACAAGACTCTTTCAGGTCTATACTCACCAGGCTCAACAATAAAACCAATCGTTGCGCTTTCAGCTTTAGAAAACAAAGTAATAGATACAAAATTTAAAGTTAAATGCACAGGAAAAATGGAGTTATATGGACAAACATTTCATTGCTGGAAGGAAAAAGGACATGGTTGGGTAAGCTTGAAAAATGCTATGAAACAATCATGTGATACATATTTTTATGAGGTTGCTAGGTTATTAGGTGTTGATAGATTAAACATTACAGCTGAAAAGTTTGGTTTAGGTAAAAAAGTACTTGGAGATTATTTTGATATTGAAAAAAAAGGATTATTTCCAAATACAAAATGGAAAAAAAATAATCTTGGGAAGGGTTGGGTATTAGGTGAGACCTTAATTACAGGTATTGGTCAAGGCTATATACAAACAACTCCCTTACAACTTTGTATGATGACTGCACAAATTGCAAATGGAGGCTTTGTTGTAAAACCGAAAATAATTGTGGATAGTAATCCAATTTCTTATGAAGATGCAAAACAATCAATGGAAAGTGGGTTATTATTTGATACTGATACTGAGGAATTGTTGGACAAAAAATTATTTAAAAATCAAAAAAATATTAAGATTGTTCAGGAAGCCATGTTCGCTTCAACCAATGAAAGATTTGGAACATCTTACAAATCAAGAATTGATGATCCTAAATATCAATTTGCAGGAAAAACAGGAACAGCTCAGGTAAAGAGAATTAGCAAAAGAGAGAGGGAATTGGATCTAGAATTAGAGCAAATACCATATAAAGATAGAGATCATGCTTTGTATGTTGCTTATGGTCCATATGTTAACCCGAGATATGCGCTTAGTATAATTGTTGAGCATGGTGGTTCGGGAAGTAAGGCTGCAGCACCAATTGCAAAAAAATTATTTAAATTGATTATCGATAGACATGATTTAAGAAATAAACAATCAAATTTCGAGAGGATTACTGTTTAAATGTTTCAGAACGATAGATTGAGTAATGAAATTACATTATTTCAAAAAATAAAAAACCTAGATTATATACTATTAATTTCTGTTATTCTTCTTTCTGCATTAAGTGTTTTTGTTATGTATTCTACAGATGGTGGTGAAATACTTTTCCATACAAAAAATCATTTTGTAAAACTTGCTGTTTTTTTTCCTTTAATGATTTTTGTAGCTTTCTTTAATATAAAATTTTGGCATAATTTTTCTTATATAATCTACCTAATAGTAATACTTTTATTAATTTATGTTTCATTTTTTGGAATAAAGTCCTCTGGTTCACAAAGATGGATGGATCTTTATTTTTTTGTTCTGCAACCGTCGGAACTTATGAAAGTAGCAATCATAATGTGTCTTGCAAAATATTTTCATAGATTAAAAATAGAAAATGTTAATTCATTTACCAGCATAACTATTGTGTTATCTATTATAATAATACCAATAATTTTTGTAATTTCTCAACCTGATCTTGGTACATCTATATTAATTGCTTTGAGTGGATTAATTATTTTATGGTTAGGAGGTATAAAAATTAAATATTTTATATACTCATTTTTTACTTTCTTAATTTCCCTGCCATTTATAATTTCATTTCTTAAACCATATCAAAAATTAAGGATATTAACCTTTTTAGATCCAGATAGGGATCCATTGGGTGCTGGATATCAAATTATACAGTCAAAAATAGCTATTGGTTCAGGTGGCCTTAACGGAAAAGGTTTTTTAAAAGGAACCCAGAGTTATTTAGATTTTCTACCTGAAAAACACACAGATTTTATATTTACTTTATTTTCAGAAGAGTTTGGTTTTATAGGCTCAGTCGGCCTTTTGATATTGTACTTAATAATAATTTTTAGAATTGTAAGAATAGGAGCAATTTCAAGAAGTAATTTTGCTAGACTTTTTTGTTTTGGTTATGCTTTTGCAATCTTTATTTATATTGTGGTAAACTTATCTATGGTTTTGGGTTTGCTACCTATAGTTGGTTCTCCTTTACCTATCATGTCGTATGGAGGTTCTTCAATGTTAGCCACTATGATTGGTTTTGGCATAGTATTGAGTGCAAAAATTAATCATAAACAAATCATTGCATAATTTGTCACTCTTATAATTTAATATTTACTAGTATAACAATTTCATGAATACAAATCTTAAAGTAGGAATAGTTGGAGCAGGAATTCAAGGTGTATCAAATGCGTTGTTTCTTCAAAAAAAAGGTTTCAATGTAACTATTTTTGATAGAGATAATCCAGGTAGCCAAGCCGCCTCTTATGGCAATGCAGGTCACTTTTCGCCATATGCATCTCTTTCTTTAAACAGAACTGATGTTTTAGCGGATGTCCCAGCTATGTTACTCAGTTCTACAGGTCCACTTGCCTTGAAATGGAACTACGTTCCTAAAATGATTCCATGGTTTATTAAATTTATAATGAATACTACTAAAACTAAGATGATGCATACTGCTAAAAACATGCATCAAATTTTAGATTTAGCTTTACCAGCTTATGATGAATTGTTCGAAGAAATTGATTTGGAAGGCTTAGTTGAAAACAAAGGTATTCTTTATATTTGGAATGATAAAGATTTAAAAAGTAGAGAACTAGAAATTAAAGTTAGAGATGAATTAGGTGTTGAACAACAATTGGTCACTAAAGCCGAAATACACGATCTTGAACCACATATTAAACCATTTTACCATGCAGGTGTTTATTACCCTTATGCAAGACATGCAAGAAATCCGAAAAGAATTCTTTTAAAACTATTTGATTTATTTTTGCAAAAAGGTGGAAAATTTAACAAAGTAAATGTTAAAGATATTAGTTTTGATGAAGAAAAACCAGTTTTTAAAGCTGAAACACAAAGTTACGTTTTTGATAAAGCAGTAATAGCTTGTGGAGCTTTTTCAAAAAAATTAACAGACAATCTTGGCGAAAAGATACCTTTAGATACAGAGCGCGGGTATCATGTTCATTTCAAAAATTGTGATAATTTATTAAGTAGACCTGTAATATTTTCTAACCGTGGATTTGGAATTACACCGATGGAACAAGGATTAAGAGTTGTTGGAACTGTAGAATTTGGTGGATTAGATAATCCATTATCTAAATCAAGAGTCAAAAATTTAATAAATAATGCAAAATATATGCTTGGTGATTTACCTGAGCATGAGGATGAGTGGTTAGGATTTAGACCTACTTTACCAGATTTTTTACCTGTAATGGGACGATCAAAAAATCATAAAAATATTTATTACTGTTTTGGGCATCATCATTTAGGATGGACATTAGGTCCAATTTCTGGAAAGATCGTTTCAGGGATGATAGCGAATGAAAATACAAATTTAGATTTAAAACCTTACAGTTCGCTTAGATTTAGTTAAGTGACTAAAGATAATAATTTTTTAGCTTATTTATATCTATTTTTAACAGTAACTTTCTGGGCAGGAAATTTTGTAGTAGGTAAACTTGCAAGTTTTTATGAAGTTCCACCTTTTTCATTAAATTTTTATCGATGGCTTTTTGCCTGGTTAATTTTAGCACCTTTTACAATTCCTGAAATACTAGAGAAAAAAAATTATATTATTAAGAACTATAAGCTTTTTATTATATTAGGAGTTACAAGTATAACAGTATTTAACTCTATTGTTTATTATTCTTTAAATTTTACGCAGGTTATCAGCGGAGTATTAATGATTTCAACTATACCTGTAATGATCATGTTGTTTTCATCAATTTTAAAAATTGAGAAGACAAATATATTTCAAATCATAGGAGTAATTTTTTCTTTTGTTGGGGTGATTACGATTATTACAAAAGCAAATTTAGAAATATTAAAAAATTTAGATTTTAATAAAGGTGATATTACTATGGTAATAGCAATGTTTTCATGGGCTTTATATTCAACCTTGTTAAAGGGAAAAAAATATGAATTATCTCAAATATCACTACTTCAAGTAGTAATTACTTTTGGTTTAATATTTTTAATTCCAATTTACTTTATTGAATATCAAATTGGATTTAGGATTAATTTAGAATTACCGTTTATTTTAATTTTATCTTATGTAGTTTTGTTTCCAGGTTTGGCATCTTTTCTTTTATGGATAAAAGGAATATCAATGATTGGTGCTAATCGATCTGGTGTTTTTCTACACTTAATGCCAATTTTGAGTGCAATAATGGCGATGATTTTTTTTAGTGAAAAATTTATGTTTTATCATATTTTAGGCGCTTGTTTTATTATTGCAGGAATATTGTTATCAAATAAGAAAGTTAAAAATGCTTAAAGTTGCTATATTGGACGATTATCAAAATGTTGCTCAACAATTTGTGGATTTAGAAAAACTATCAGGAAAATATGAATTTAAGATTTTTAGCGAACCCTTTTTAGATGAGGCTGACGCGATAGAACAGTTAGCTGATTTTGAAGCTTTATTGATAATGCGTGAAAGAACTCCTATCACAAAAAATTTAATTGATAATTTAAATGAATTAAAATTTGTAATCACAAGTGGATTACGAAACAAATCTATTGATTTAGAGGCTGCGAAGAAAAGAAAAATTATAGTTTGTGGAACAGATATAAATTTAAACCCAACACCTGAATTAACTTGGGCATTAATTCTTGGTTTAGCTAGAAATTTTAAAGAAGAGATTGATAATATGTACCAAGGCTATTGGCAAACAACCATTGGGGTAGAATTAAAGGGAAAAATTTTAGGTTTAATTGGTTTAGGCAGAGTGGGTAGTGAAGTAGCTAAAATTGGAAAGGTTTTTGGAATGCAAGTGATGGCATGGAGTGAAAATTTAAGCTTGGATAAGTGTAAAGAGCTAGATGTACTTCCATGTAGCAAAGATGACTTAATTACTAATTCTGATGTACTTTCAATTCATGTTCAAGGAGGTGAAAGATACAAAGATTGCATTACTATAAAAGAATTTGATAAAATGAAAAAAACAGCCTTTTTAATAAATACCTCAAGAGGACCTATAGTTAATGAAGATGATTTAATAATTGCTTTGTCAACAAATGTAATCGCAGGTGCAGGAATTGATGTTTATGATAAAGAGCCATTACCAGAGAACAATAAACTAAGATTTTTACCAAACGCATTGCTTACGCCGCATATAGGTTATGTAACAGCTGAAAATTATAGTATTTTTTATAATCAAATGATTGAAGGATTAGAGGCTTGCATTAATGGAAAGCCTACCAGAGTTCTAGAGTAACCATGGAGTTACCAGTAGTTAATCACGAGGATTATTTTGCTAAAATAGGTGATGATCACAAATTTCCAATTAATAAATTTGGAGAATTAGCCAATTATTTAATTCAAAACAAAATTGTCAGTAAATTTCACAAACCTTCAGCTTGTTCATTTGAAACATTAAGTTACGCACATTCAAAAAATTATATATTAGATATTAAAAACAAAACTTTAAGCAAAGAAGGAGTAAAAAAAATTGGATTTCCACTTGTAGATAGTGTTGTGCAAAGATCTTTAGTTGCTACAGGAGGAACTGTTCTCGCATCTAAACTTGCAATAAATTATGGTATTTCATGTAATACAGCAGGAGGTAGTCACCACGCAAGTTATAATGGAGGTGCAGGTTACTGTGTGTTTAATGACGTAGCAGTTGCAGCACATTATTTACTGAATAGAGGTCTAGCGAATAGAATTTTGATTGTTGATCTAGATGTTCACCAAGGTAATGGCAATTCAGAAATCTTTAAAGACAACAGAAGTGTTTTTACATTCAGCATGCATTCCAAAACTAATTATCCTGCTAAAAAATCAAATAGTGATTTAGATGTAGAACTTGAGGATAATTTAGAGGATGACGCTTATATCAAAACACTTAAACATTATTTAAAAGAGCTAAATCAAGAAAATTTTGATTTTATTTTTTATATAGCAGGTGTTGATATTCATTTTAATGATAGATTGGGTAAATTAAAAATCTCTGAGGAGGGAATAAAACTTAGAGATGAGCTAGTGGTAGAAAACTTTTTTTCTAAACGGATACCATTTTGTGGAGTTTTGGGTGGTGGTTACAACAAGGATTTCAATAAACTTGTTGAATTACATTCAATGTTACATCAATCTTGTGCTAAATATATAGGATCATGACAAAAAAAATAAATCCAAATTTAACTGCAGAACAAAAATTAATTTTATTCGAAGAAGGTACTGAGCGTGCAGGATCAAGTGAGTTAAATCATGAAAAAAGGGAAGGAAGTTTTCATTGCGCAAACTGTGGAGAAAAATTATTTGACTCGAAAACGAAATATGAGAGTGGATCAGGTTGGCCTTCTTTTTATGAGTCTCTACCAGATGTGTTCGAAACAAAAACAGATCATTATTTAGGTTACGCAAGAACGGAATATCATTGTAAAAAATGTGGTGGACATCATGGCCATATATTTGAAGATGGTCCTAAACCAACCGGAAAGAGATTTTGCAATAACGGAGTATGTTTAGTTTTTAAACCAAAGAGCTAAATTTAATGTTTGAAGATATTGATATAAAGACAATAAAAAAAGAATTAAGAAATTTTTCAAAAAATTACATAGAAAATTTTAATAAAATAGAAAAATTTATAAAATCTGAAATAGATGAAATTTTAACTCTAAAAAAAAAGAATAAATCTATAATTCCTGAGATAAGTTTTAATCAAATAGATCAGGAAAATATTCAAGAAATAAGCAATATAAAAAAAAGAGGCTGTGTAATTATCCGTGATGTTTTTGATGACAAAATGATACAGAATTTGAATGAGAAATTAGAGAAATACATTGATGAAAATAATTATTATGAGGATCAAAAAAAAAAATCTAATTTAGATAAATATTTTAGTGACTTACAGTCTGCAAAACCTCAAATTTATGGTCTTTATTGGTCAAGAGCACAGATTGAAATTAGACACTCAGAGCAAATGGCTAAAGTAAAAAAATGGCTTAATAATCTTTGGATTTATGAAAACTCCGAATATAAAGTTTTTGATCCAAATAAAGAATTGTCTTATGCGGATAGAGTAAGAAGAAGAGAGCCAGGGGACAATACTTTGGGACTTTCTCCTCATTGTGATGCTGGATCAATTGAAAGATGGACTGACAGTTATTATCAAAAAATTTATAGGGATATTTTTTCAGACAACTTTGAAAAATATAATCCATTTGAAGCAAAGTATAGAGATAGAACAATAGAATTCGAGTCTCCTGCAGTTGCACATGTATTTAGAACATTTCAAGGATGGACTGCTTTAACAGAGCAAGGACCAAGTGACGGAACTTTACAATTAATACCTATTGCTAAAGGAATTGCTTATGTTTTAACCAGAGCATTACTAGATGATGTTGAAGAAAATGAATTGTGCGGATCAAAACTTGGTAGAGCTTTATCAGTAAATAAAGATTATCATTCATTACTGTTAAAAGGTTTAGTTTCAATTCCAAAAATGAAGCCAGGTGACACTGTTTGGTGGCATCCAGATGTTGTTCATGCTGTTGAAGACAAGCATTCAGGAAAAAATTATTCAAATGTTGTTTACGTTGGTGCAACACCTTATTGTAAAAAAAATCTAGATTATACGGTAAAACAATCAAAAAAATTTTTAGAAGGAAAGAGTCCACCAGATTTTGCGTCTGAAGATTACGAAATTAAATATAAAGATAGAGTTAAATTAAAAGATTTAAGCTCTTTAGCTAAGAAACAATTAGCTTTAGAAGAATGGAATTAATTATTTAAAAGATCTTGAAGTTTATTTTCTTTTTCTAATGCTCTTACTTCATCATAACCACCAATATGCTGGTCATCAAAAAAAATTTGTGGAATAGTTCTTTTTCCATTAGCTTTTTTAATCATTTCATCCATTGCTCCATCAACTTTTGAAATATCAATTTCATTATAAGGCGCATTATTTCTAGCTAATAATCTTTTTGCAGCCTCACAATAATTACATAGCGGACCTGTATACATGATAATTTTTTTCATAGACTATAGATAGTCACCTTTTTTAATTTTACTAGCTATTTCTTTTCTAGAATATTCAAATTTTTTTCGATGTTTTATACTTTTTTGGTTTACTCTTTTTCTCCATAACCTGAAAGATGATGGTTTTAGAGATCTTCGCATAATTTTAATTACATCAGATTCTTTCTTCCCTGTTTTTTTTTCAATTTCTTCGAAAGTGATCCTATCTGCCCAGGCTGCCCAAATGATCCAATCTGGATCGTCCATTTTGGGCTCAGGATTTTTGACTCTGGTAATTGGCCTATGACCTTTTTTTTTCATAAATCCTTTATATTTGAAAAAAATATTTAATGCATTTTTTTTAGCCTCTGATATTATGTATCAGATAGTCCTTCTTAGCCATCTTTAGCTCCCGGTTTTTAAGGACTATCTTTTTATATGCTCCCCCTAGATTTTATACTTTATCTACAGATAATTATTTTTTTATTTATTACACCTGGAACCCCCAGGGTTGTAATTATCTCTTATTCAATGAATTATGGAGTTGGAAAATGTATATGGTCTGCTTTAGGTGATGTAACAGCAAATTTGATTCAAGCAACTTTAGTTATTTTCGTCATTGGATCTTTTTTTTCAGAGAACTCAATGATACTTCATGCGTTTAAATGGATCGGAATATTTTATTTATTATATTTAGCTTATGATATTTATAAATCTCGACCAAAAAATATTTCAAGCGAAGGAGAAATAGAAAAAAGTAACTTATCTTTTTTTAGAGATGGTTTTTTAGTTGCTGGTACAAGTCCTAAGGCTTGGATGTTTTTTCCTTTTATTTTTCCTCAATTTATTGACTTTAATTCTAATTTATTGGTTCAATTTGTAATTTTAATTACAACTTACATCGTTTTAGATTTTTTATCTTTGATTGGCTATGCAATGCTTGCACAAAAATTAATAAAGTGGATTACTGCTAATCCAAAAACAATTAATACAATTTCTGCGAGTGTTTTAGTAATTATTGCATGTATTATTGTTGTAATGCAACAATATTAGACCTGTTCGCGGTTTTATTGCTACTTGCAATAAATTTAATTTCTTATTTAATCTTATAATAATAATTAATTAAAGAGGAAATAAAATGAGATTAAATAAAATAATTTTAAGTTTTGTTTCTGCATTAGTAATTTTATTTTCAACTTCTGTTGCATCATTTGCAAAAGTTGTTGGTGACAAAATTATTTTAGGTGCTGCTATTTCCCTAACTGGTAAATACTCATCGAATGGTGTTCATACTCAAAATGGTTACAACATGGCCGTTGACAGAATTAACAGCATGGGTGGTGTTAAAGTTGGTGGTAAAACTTATAAGTTTGATATTATTTATTATGATGATGAATCAAACCCTAAGAGAGCTGCACAGCTTGCAGAAAGATTAATTTCACAAGATGGTGTTGAGTTTATGCTTGGCCCTTACAGTTCTGGTTTAACAAAAGCGATTGCACCAGTCACTGAAAAATATGGTGTTCCAATGGTTGAAGCAAATGGTGCATCTAGATCTTTGTTTACAAAAGGTTACAAATATCTATTTGCTGTATTAGCTCCAGCTAATTTGTATCTTGATGTTGCTATCGATTTAGCAGTTGAAAAGAATAATGGAAAACCAGTGACAGTAGCAATGGCATTTGAACAAGATGCATTTTCTCAAGATGTTAGATTGGGAGTTTTAGATGCAATTAAAAGAACTGGCTCAAAAAAAGTAATTGATGACAAATTACCAAAAGAGTTAAATGATATGGCTGCAACACTTGTTAAAGTTAAACAAATGAAGCCAGATGTTCTTGTTGTATCAGGTCATACAAAAGGTGCACTTACTGCAATTAGACAAATTGCTGAAATGAAGGTAGATGTTCCAATGTTAGCTATGACTCACTGTGATGCTGCTAAGCTATCAAAACAGCACGGCAAAAACTCACAGTATGCATTATGCGCTTCTCAATGGCACAAAACATTAACATACAAAGATAACTTCTTTAAAGATGGAATGACTTATGCAGCTGACTTTGAGAAAGAGTTTGGATATGATCCACCTTATCAATCTGCAGAGTCTTCTGCTGCGTTATTAGTATTTAAAGATGCTTTTGAGAGAGCAAATTCGTTTGATCAAAAGAAAGTAAGAGACGCTCTTGCAGCTACTAACATGCAAACATTCTATGGAAATATTAAATTTGCGCCTGGTGGTCAAAATGTTGACAAACCTATGGTGCTTTTCCAAGTAATGTGTGATGACTCAGGAAAATGTGAGAACAAAGTTGTTGCGCCAACTAAATGGGCATCAGCTAAGTTAATACATCCTGTTCCTAAGTGGTCAGAAAGATAAAATAAAAAATATTAAAGCCCCCTAGTATTAGGGGGCTTTTTTTTATATAACCCAAATACTTTTTATGGATTTCATGGTTTTCCAATACCCGATGATAACGGTACAAGCTTGCTTGGACGGAATCCTTCTTGGAATTTTATTTGCATTGATCGCGTACGGGATGGCTCTTCAATGGGGAGTGATGAATATAATTAATATTGCACAAGGAGATCTTGTTATTTTAGGAGGTTATATTGCTTATTTTATGTATCTTTATGGAATTCACCCAGCATGGGGTGTGATTGTTGCACCAGTAATAATGTATTTCCTAGGTGTTCTAATTTACAAATTAGTTATTAATAAAGTAGTAGATAGAGATTTGTTTATCTCCATATTAGCAACTTTTGGAATAAGCATTCTATTCATGCAATTAATGAATTTTGCATTTGGTGCTGACGTTGTCCTTGCAAACTCAGATTATGGAACAACGATGTTGTTTAACAACAATGTGGTATTACCAAACTCAAAATTGTTCTCAGCTTTTATAAGTATTTTATTCGCAATATGTCTAGTAATTTATATGAAAAAATCTAAGTTAGGACGTGCAATTAGAGCCACTGCGCAAAATGCTAGAGCTGCTAAAATTTTAGGTGTTGATACAGAAAAGGTTTATGCAGCAACTTTTGGTATAAATGCTGCTCTTTGTGGTGTTGCTGGAGCATTAATTTCTATAACATTCACAATTCACCCTTATATGGGATTACCATATACAATTCGATCATTTATGATCGTTATTGTTGCAGGTCTTGGAAATTTACCAGGAGTTGCAATGTCTGGTATGGGTCTTGGTGTATTTGAAGAATTTGCAGACTATATTCTAGGAACAGAATTTAGAATTGGCTCTGTGTTTTTACTATTGGTACTAATTTTAGTTTACAGAAGATTTAAACTTTCAAGAAAAAGAGAGTATCTAAAATGAAAAAAGTTGAAATTACAGATGATACTGGAAACATAATTAAAGTTGATATCAAAAAATTCAAAAAACATTTAGACGAGTATCATTTAAATGGATCAAGCATACATGAAGAAAATGGACATTACTTTACAGTTGACCAAAAATTTAGAGATAAAATAAATAGTTTATATGAACAAGAATAATTTAATTTTATACTCTGGTATTTTGATTTTTGGTTTAATAGCCCCATTCTTGTTTCCAGCTTTTAAAGTTCAATTATCAATACTTTGTGTATTAATAGTCCTTGCAACTACCTGGAATATTCAAGGTGGAGAAATGGGATATAATTCATTTGGAAATATTTTGTTTTATGGTCTTGGGATGTACCTTTGTGCGTCTGTTCAGGTTGGAATGTTCTTTCCGTTAGCAGAATGGACTGAAAGTGGAGGTGAGAAAACATTTGTTCATACTCCTGCCCAGTTTTTTCAAGGAATGGCTGTTGGTTTGGTTGTGGCAGCTATAGTTCCAACTATTATTGCTGGTTTAATTGGATACTCAATTTTAGGTCTAAGAGGGCATTATTTTGCGATCTGTACTTTAGGTTTAGGTGTAGCTGCAGGTGAAATTTCTGGAGGTATAGAAATTATTGGAGCAGGTCAAGGTTTTACAACACCACCATTTCCAGACGTTGGTAGTTTAGAAGCTAGAGGAGAATTTTTTTATTTCTTAAGTTTCTTTACTTTAATTTTGACATTTATTGCAGTGCGTTCAATTTATTCTACGAGATTTAAATTAATACTTAATGCTATCAGAGACAATGAGGATAAAGCCGAAGCAATGGGCATTGAAACAATGAAATATAAAATTATTGGCTGGATGATCTCAGCTTTCTTTTGTGGATTAGCCGGTGGAATAATGGGTGGATTAGTTGGCTACATAGACTCTACAGACGTTGCTTTTGATGGAAGAGAGATGGGTGTATTCATGGTATTGATGGCAATACTCGGAGGAAAGGGAACACTTTGGGGTCCGATTATAGGTGCAACTATATTCCATATATTTAAAGAGGGTTTTTGGACATTCTTTTTAGGTTGGCAGTATGTTGCTCTTGGAGTTTTGATTGTAGTAATTGTAATTTATTTCCCAGAAGGAATTATGGGATGGTTAAGAGAAAAATATCCAGAACGTTTTGGTGAAGTAGTTGATGAAAAAGATCGTAAAGCACAGGTAGAACTTAAATGAGTATTTTAGAAGTAAGCAATGTGAGTAAATCATTTGGTGGTGTTAAAGCTAATGTCGACATCTCAATGAATGTTGAAAAAGGTAAGATAGTTGGATTAATTGGGCCAAATGGTTCAGGCAAAACTACATTGTTTAATTCAATTGTGGGGACTTACCCAATAGATAATGGATCTATTAAATTTAATGGTAAAGAAGTTTCTGAGTTACCAGTCCCAGTTATTGCTAAGTTAGGACTGCTAAGAACGTTTCAACAAACTAGAATTTATGGAAAACTTAATTGCATAGAAAATATGCTCATTAGCCACAAAGGTAGTGATGCAAATTTAATGAAAATATTTTCTAAAATTCCAAAAGAATTAACTGAAAAAGCAGAAAATCTATTAAATTTTGTAGGATTGTATCAAAAAAGAAAGCTAAGAGCAGGAGATCTATCTTTTGGTCAGCAAAAATTATTAGAATTGGCAATGGCATTAATGAATGAACCAGAGATGTTACTGCTTGATGAGCCCACAGCTGGAATTAATCCAACTCTAATAAATGGTATTATTGATAGATTAATTAAAGTAAATCAAGATTTTGGAATAACACTTTTAGTGATTGAGCATAACATGAGAGTAATTATGCAATTAGCAGAAAATATTTTTTGTTTAGCTCATGGTAAAATGTTGGCTAATGGTTCACCAGATGAAATTAAAAATGATAAACGTGTCATTGATGCGTATTTAGGAGCACAATAATGGCTAATCAATATGAAGTATTAGGAAAAGCTCCAACACCAGATGATTTAAAAAAATTATCTCCAAACGAGGTCCATTTAACTATTAAAAATTTAAACGCAGGTTATGGAAAAATGGAAATTTTACATAACTTTGATTTATTCGTAAACAAAGCTCAGTCTTTATGTTTAATTGGTCCTAATGGTGCAGGCAAATCTACAATTCTTCACTCAATATATGGTTTTACAAATATTTTTTCTGGCCAAATTGAACTTGAAGGAAAAGAAATCACTAATCTTACCCCAGCAGAAAAGTTAAAGTCAGTTGGTATAGCTTATATTTTACAAGACAACTCAGTATTTCCAGATATGACAGTAGAAGAAAATTTATTAATGGGAGGATACATAAAAGAAAAAACAGATGAGTCATTTGAAGAGGCTGAAAGAATTTTTGAAAAGTATGAAAGGCTAAGAAATAGAAGAAACCAACCTGCAAAAGTTTTATCTGGAGGTGAAAGAAGATTACTAGAAATATCAAGAGCTTTAGTTATGAAACCATCAGTACTTTTAGTAGATGAACCATCTATTGGACTTGAACCTAGATATATTGAAATGGTTTTTGAAATATTAAGAGATCTTCAGCAAAATGAAAAAAAAACAATCATTCTAGTTGAGCAAAATGCCAAAAAAGGATTAGAGTTTGCAGATATTGGATACGTTTTGGTATCTGGGCAAACTGCAATTGCAGGTAAAGGAGATGATTTACTTCAAAATCCTGATGTTGGTAGACTGTTCCTAGGTGGATAATGATTAAAAAAAATTTTTTTTTTAAAGGATATAGATCTATATTTACTCATGATAGTCCAGCTATAGCTCTTACTTGTTGTTTTATAGCAATCGGAGCTCTATTTAAAAATTTAGGTTTTAATATTCAGGAAAGTATTTTTTCAACTGTTTTAACTTATGCTTTACCAGGCTCACTAGTAATGGCCGAGTCCATGTTAATCGGAGCATCTTTGTTAAATATT
Source organism: uncultured Pelagibacteraceae bacterium (assembly GCA_902541745.1). GTDB lineage: Bacteria > Pseudomonadota > Alphaproteobacteria > Pelagibacterales > Pelagibacteraceae > Pelagibacter. Next base: position 20,721 of record CACBRW010000012.1, read on the forward strand.
TTTTTGGCTGTATGGATTGTGAATGCGAGACTTTACCCTATGGCTGTATCTTTATTTCCGTTAATGATGCATAAAAGTCAACCTAAGTGGAAGTATTATTTTTCATGTCATTTCATTGCTATTTCCGCATGGCTAATCATGAAAAGCAATTATAAAAACATTCCAAAAAAACATAGAATTGATTATTGGATTGGTATTGGAAGTGCAACAGTAAGTGTATCAGTAATTGGAACATTTTTAGGTTTCTCTTTTTCAGAACATTTGAATAAAGATATGATGTTGGGTTTAGCAATTCTTAATCCAGTTTATTTTCTATGTATGATGATTGGTGCATCTAAAACCATAGCAGTGACTCTATCAGTTTTATTTGGAACTATATTAGGACCAATTATTTATTTACTCTCACCAGAGTGGTCAATTTTGATAGCAGGTATAATTGGTGGAACCTTAGCTTATCTAGTAGGAGAGCACAGTGTCAGCTAATATTGTTTACGCAATCATTGTTACGTCTTTAGCAACTTTTTTGTCTAGATTTTTGGGCGCTCTAACATCTGAGGGTATTAAAGAAACTTCCAAGGTTTTTAAGTGGTTTAATTGTTTAGCCTATGCAACCTTGGCAGCACTAATAGCTAGAACTATAATTTTTCCAGCTGGTGTTTTGGCAGATGCTAGTTATTACAGTAGATCAATTGTTGTGTTTTTATCCTTATTTGTTTTTTTTATTTCTAAGAAAAACTTTGTTTATCCAACAATTTTCTCAGCTATTTGTATGGCGTTAATTAACAATTATATCTGATTAAATTGATTTATAAATTAAGGTAAAATAAAATTTAGAATGCAAAAAATTACAGGCATAGATATTCAAAAACACGATAAATCAAATAGGATTATAAAAATTAGTTTAGAAAATGACATAATAGATAAATTAATTTTCCCTTTTAATAAATTTGATTTAACAGCATTAGAGCTAAAACCATTTACAAGATTTACTTTAGCCAAAAGTTTAGATGATTTAACAAATAATAAATTAAGCGAATTAATGAACTCAATTATTAGAGATAGATCTACAGGTTGCTTTATTATTGGACCAAAAAATATAACTGCAAAAATTAATGATACATTTTTAGTTAAATTATCAACTGCAATAGCTCATCTAATTGGTGTACCTAATCATGATGCCATGGCAGGAAAATATTATGCTCGTTTTCATGTTAAACACGAAGACAGTAGCGACTCTTACCTAAGAAAGGCTTATAGGAATATGGATCTTCACACAGATGGGACGTATGTGAAAGATGTAACCGATTGGTTAATTATGACAAAAATTGATGAGCAAAATGTTGAAGGTGGTGAGACAGCTATGTTACACCTTGATGACTGGGAGCATTGTGATGATTTATACAATGATCCAGTTGGGAGACAAAATTTTGTTTGGGGGTCACCAAAAAGTAAAAATATTGATTACAAGGTAGAGCACCCAGTCTTCTCGAATGATAAAGAGGGAAGACCAACGATATCTTATATTGATCAATTTCCTGAACCTCAAAATATGGATCAAGGAAATTTTTTACAAAGATTATCTGATGGATTAGAGGAAAGTAAAAATAAAATAATTACGAAATTACCTGTTGGATTCTCTGTGATTGCAAATAATTATTTCTGGCTTCATGGAAGAAAACCTTTCAAAGAAAACAAGGAATTAAGCAGAGAATTACTAAGAATTAGAGGTTCTTTTTTTGTTAATTAATTCAATATAATCAATATAAAGTATCCAAAATTATGAATTTAGGTTTTATTGGTACTGGAAAAATTGCAGCTTCAGTGATTACTGGAATATGTAAATCAAAAATTTCCTATAAGAAAATTATTATTTCTCCAAGAAATAAAAAAATAGCTCTTGGGTTAAAAAGAAAGTTTAAAAAAATAATTATTGCCAAGGATAATCAACAAATTATAGATCAATCTAATTGGGTATTTTTATCCGTTACACCTACTGTTGGTGAAAAAATTATTAAAGATTTAAAATTTAAATCGACCCAAACAGTTGTTAGTTTTATTTCAACAATTACTTTATCTCAATTAAAGAGAGCAATTAAAGTAAAAGCAAAAATTGTAAGAGCAATACCTCTACCTCCAATTTCATTAAAGAAAGGTCCTGTGCCTATTTGTCCACCTAATTCAAAAGTTAAAGCGTTTTTCAATAACTTAGGCACAACTGTAGAAATTAAGAATGAAAAATTGTCTATAAATTTTTGGTCAACCTCTGGCATGATGGCGCCTTTTTATGAGATGTTGAGAGTAATGACTGATTGGTTGGTAAAAAGAGGGGTAAAAAGAAATAATGCTCAAAAATATATTACTTCTTTATTTTTAGCTTTATCTGAAGATGCTGTAGTAAATTCAAAAGAAAATTTAAAGAACTTAGTAAAAGAGTCTCAAACGCCAAAAGGTTTAAATGAACAAGGTGTGAAAGAATTAACTAAAGCTGGATTTTATAGATCTCTAGAAAGAGCATTAAATAGTATTCACAGAAGACTCAACAAATAAATTAAATGTCTGAAAATATTTTAGAGATTAATAATTTGAGTAAATATTTTGGTGGATTAGCTGCAGTTTCAGATTGTTCAATAAAAGTTAAAAGAGGAACTATTACTGGTATCATTGGGCCAAATGGATCTGGTAAGACAACTTTATTTAATTTAATTGCTGGAAACTTAAAATCTTCTGGTGGAAATGTTGTTTTTGATGATGAGAATATTACCGATGTTCCATCTTATGAATTATTTTCTAAAGGGTTGTTAAGAACATTTCAAATTGCACATGAGTTTTCAAATTTATCTGTTTTAGAAAATTTAATGATGGTCCCAGGAAATCAATCTGGAGAAAAAATAATGACAGCATTATTTAAACCAGGTTTAGTCGCACAAGAAGAGGCTGTGGTTAAAGAGAAAGCGAAAGAAGTTGTTGAATTTTTAAACTTAGGACATTTATCAAATGAGCTCGCTGGAAATCTTTCAGGTGGACAAAAGAAATTATTAGAACTTGGAAGAACCATGATGGTTGATGCAAAATTAGTTTTATTAGATGAAGTAGGGGCTGGAGTTAACAGGACCCTGTTAAAAGATCTTGGAACTGCAATAGAAAAGTTAAATAAAGAAAAAGGTTATACTTTTTGTATGATTGAACATGATATGGATTTTATTGGAAGATTGTGTGATCCAGTGATTGTAATGGCTGAGGGGTCAGTATTATTTGAAGGAAGTGTTGAAGAAGCAAAAAAAGATGAGAAAGTTATTGAAAGCTATCTTGGAAGAGGATCAAAAATAAAGGATACAAATTAATGGCATATTTTGAAGGAATAGAAATGACAGGTGGTTATGGTAATGGTCCTGACATTATTAGTTCGTGTTCAGTAAATGTTAATAAAGGCGAAATAGTTTCTATTTTAGGTCCTAATGGAGCTGGTAAATCAACTGCCATGAAAGCAATGTTGGGCTTGTTGAATTTAAAGTCTGGATCAGTAAAGATTGATGGTAAAGATATTTCAAAATTATCTCCTCAAGATCGAGTTAAGCAAGGTATTTCTTTTGTGCCACAGACTAAAAATGTTTTTGCAGGGATGACTGTTGAAGAAAATTTAGAAATGGGTGCATTTCTTGTTGAGGATGAAATCAAAAATATAATTGAGGAAATTTATGAATTATTTCCAATTTTAAGAGAGAAAAGAAATCAGTTGGTTGGTGAACTTTCTGGAGGTCAAAGACAACAAGTAGCTCTAGGTCGAGCTTTAATGATTAAACCCACTGTTTTAATGTTAGACGAGCCAACTGCCGGTGTATCGCCAATTGTGATGGACGAATTATTTGATCATATTGTAAAAGTAAAAAGAACAAACGTTGCTATCTTAATGGTAGAACAAAATGCAAAACAAGCCTTAAGCATTTCAGATAGAGGCTACGTGCTAGTTACTGGAGAAAATCGTTATTCAGGAACTGGAAAAGAATTATTAGACGATCCAAGAGTAAGAAGCTCTTTTTTGGGAGGGTAATATGGATTTTGTAAATGCAATAATTCTTTTATTAAATTATATATTTATTCCTGCATTAACTTATGGTTCTCAGTTAGCATTAGGTGCAATATTTGTAACATTAATCTATGGAATTTTAAGATTTGCAAACTTTGCGACTGGTGACATGATGTCTTTTGGAACCATGATGACAATATTGTTTACATGGTATTTTCAATCTTTAGGTGTTTCTTTAGGTGTTTTACCTACTGCTTTATTGGCTATTCCATTTGGAATAATTTTCATGATTTTTTACATGCTTTTAATAGATAAGTTTGTCTTTAAGTATTATAGAAATCAAAAAAGCCCCCCAGTTCAATTTGCAATGGTGAGTATTGGAGTAATGTTTGTAACTCAAGCAGTGGTAAGAATTATTATTGGACCTGGTGACAGAAGATTTTTTGATGGTGAAAAATTTATTATTAAAGCTCGTGAATTTAAGGAGATGACAGGTTTAAATGAAGGTCTTGCATTGAAATCAACTCAAGTGATAACCATTTTTGTAACAATAGTTTTAGTCTCTTTATTGTTTTGGTTTTTAAATAGAACAAAAACTGGAAAAAGTATGAAAGCTTATTCTGATAATGAAGATCTTGCTTTGTTGTCAGGTATTGATCCAAAAAAAATAGTTTTAGTTACTTGGGTTATTGCTGGAATTTTAGCTACAATAGGCGGTGCTTTGTATGGTTTGGATAAAAGTTTTAAACCATTTACTTATTTTAATAACATGCTTCCTATTTTTGCTGCTGCAATTGTTGGAGGAATTGGAAATCCATTTGGAGCTTTTTTAGGTGGATATGTAATTGCTTTTTCTGAAATATTGCTCACTTACGCATATAAAAAATTCTTTATGTATATTTTACCAGAAAGTATGGAGCCAAGTAGTTTGGTTCAGTTATTATCCACAGATTATAAGTTTGCAGTCTCGTTTTCTATTCTTGTAATTGTTTTAATTTATCGACCTTCGGGAATATTTAAGGGGAAAGTATTGTGAGAAAAAACCTAAATGTAATTGCAGCATACAGTATCATGATGGTACTCATTCTGATGGTTGGTATATTTCAGTCTTGGAACATAGCGTTATCAATATTTAATCTTTGTTTAATTTCTGCAGTTATGACAATGGGTGCGAATATTCAATGGGGATATGCTGGTTTAATTAATTTTGGAATTATGGGTTATACAGCTTTAGGTGGTTTAGCTGCGGTATTAATATCTGTAGATCCTGTCCAAGAAGCTTGGAGGGCTGGAGGTTTCGACATTCTAATGTCGTTGTGGCTGATAGTAGTAATGGTATTAGTTATACGTTTTGTTTTAAAAAGATTTGAAAAATCAAAAATAAGAACGTACAGCATAGCTGCAATAATAATTTCAGGTATTTTACTTATCAGATTTTCTGCAGAGCCAGGCATAGAGGCAATTGAAGCAGTAGATCCAGCTAAAACTGGTTTCTTAGGAGGATTTGGATTACCAATTATATTTTCATGGATAGTAGGAGCACTTTTTGCTGGTGGTTTAGCTTTTATAGTTGGAAAAGTTGCGCTTGGTCTTAGAGCAGATTATTTAGCTATCGCAACACTTCTTATTTCTGAAATTGTTATTGCAATTATTAAACATGAAGACTGGCTTACAAGAGGAGTCAAAAATGTTATTGGCTTAAAAAGACCTGCACCTTATGAAGTAGATCTTCAAACAACTGATTGGTTTATTAAATTAGTTGAAAAGTTTAATTCAGGAAAATTAAGTGTAATTGAGAATTTAGCTGATAGACAAGCTGCTTTAAATCAACTTGTTATTGAAGGCTCTTCAGTATTTGTAAAACTGTGTTATTCAGGATTATTTTTAGTGGTAGTAATCATTCTTTTAATTTTAACTCAAAAGGCTCTTTATTCTCCATGGGGAAGAATGATGAGGGCAATTAGAGACAATGAAGAAGCTGCAAATGCAATGGGTAAAAATGTTGTTAAACAACATTTACTAATTTTTATTTTAGGCTCAGCAATTGTTGGAATTGCGGGTGCAATGCTTGTTACACAAGATGGTTTATTTACACCGGGAAGTTATAGACCTATGAGATATACGTTTTTGATTTGGGTGATGGTAATTGTTGGAGGAAGTGGAAATAATTTTGGAGCAATTTTAGGAGGATTTGTTGTTTGGTTTTTATGGATAGAAGCTGCACCAATATCATTATTCTTAATAAACTTTTTCACTGCGGGAATTCCTGAAACAAATGCACTTAAAGCTCATTTAATTGAAAGCGTTCCTTATTTCAGATTTTTACTAATGGGATTAGGATTGTTGTTTATAATGAGGTATAGACCTAAAGGTATACTTCCTGAAAAAATAGAAATAAAGTAAATGTAATGAAATATATTATATTAGGTGCTGCTGCTGCTTGGGCTTTGTATATGGCTGATAAGTATTTATTCTTTTAATGAATAAAAATCTTTCTTTACTTATATTAAGCCAGATTTTTGCTTTTACAGCTGCCCCAGTCACCGTTTTTTTAAGTGGTATAATTGGTTCAAAATTTAGTCCAATAAATACTTTAGCAACTCTTCCAATGGCTTTGTCAGTAGTCGGAATTGCGTTATTTGCTTTTTTTGCTGCAAAGTTAATGAGTATAATTGGACGGAAATTGGGATTCATTTACGCATCAGTAGGTACATGTTTTGCATCTCTTTTAACTGCATACTCTATAATTATAGAAAGTTTTGTCTTATATAATTTAGGATGCTTTTTAATTGGTGGAGGAATAGCTTTTAGCCATCAATATCGTTTTGCAGCAGTCGAGGTTGTGGATAAGGATTATGCACCAAAAGCAATTTCTATCATTTTGTTAGCAGGAATAGGTTCGGCATTTATTGGTCCAAACATTGCAAACATTTCGAAAGAATTAATTTCAGATCATATGTATGCAGGTTCTTATCTTGCACTTGCCATTTTATCTATCTCATCAACAATATTTTTAATTTTTTATCAGGAACCAAAAACGATATCTAGTAATCAATATAAAACAGGAAGAAGTTTTTTTGAGCTTATCTCTCAACCTAGATTTTTACAGGCGCTCCTAGCCTCAGCTTTTGCCTATGCTGTAATGACTTTTTTAATGACAGCAACTCCTATAAGCATGCATCTGATGGAGAAAATAAGTTTATCAAAGACTGGATTTATTATTCAGCTTCATATAGCAGCCATGTTTTTACCTTCGTTAGTCACTGGAAACTTAATTAGAAGGTTTGGTCATAGCAAAATTATGTATATGGGAGTTTTATTGTTTTTAGTCACAATTATTACAAGTTTATTTGAACAGAATTATATTAATTATATGATTGCACTTATTTTTCTGGGGTTAGGGTGGAATTTTTTATTTATTTCAGGAACAAGTTTACTTGTTTTGTGTTACAGAGAAGAGGAAAAATTTAGAGCTCAAGGGTATAACGATTTAATTGTTTATTCTATACAAGCAGTAGCCAGTTTATCTGCCGGAGTATTTCTTAGTTTAACTAGCTGGAAAACTATGAATTTAATATGTTTAATTTTTCTAATTGTAATAACTCTTTCAACTATTAGAGCTGATCTAAAAAAAAACCCCAGCAATTAAATTACTGGGGTTTTTTGAATTAAGATAAAAAATTATCTTTGTTTTTTAGTTTTGAATTTTCCGCCTTTAACTTCTTGTTCTAAGAAAGAACCTTCTGCTTCACCAACACTAGTAAAAGTTACTCCAGTAGCACCTTCGTAATTAATCTTTTTACCTTTTGCTAGTAAATCTAAACCTTTCTTAAGTTCACCTGGATAAATTTTAGTTCCAGGAGCGTTTGCAACATCCATTACATTTTTTGCAATAGATGCTCTGTCAGCAGAGTTACCTGCTTGCATTGCAAGAACGATCAAAGCAGCTGCATCGTAAGATTCACCTGTGTAAGGACCAGAAGCTTCAACACCTCCAGCTTTTGCAACTTCAGCAAATATACCTGCACCTTTACCAGTAGAACCTGGCAATGATCCAAATGATTTACTTAAATCTTTTCCAAATGTATCAACTAAAGATTGACCAATCATACCATCTGATAAAATAAATCTATCAAATGCACCAGAGTCTAAAGAAGCTTGAATAATTCCTTTTCCTCCTTGGTCAAGATAACCAATAACTGCTACAGCATCACCACCAGCAGAAGCAAGAGTTGCTACTTCAGATGAATAATCTGCTTTTCCATCTTCGTGAGCAGTTACAGTTGTAACTTTAATACCATGAGCTTCAACTGCTGCTTTATAAACATCAGCTAAACCTTTACCATAGTCATTGTTAGTATAAGTGATTGCAACACTTTTTACTTTTCTATCTTTAGTTATATCAGCTAAAATTTGACCACCTCTAGCATCAGATGGAGCAGTTCTAAAGAAGTACCCATTATCATCTAGAGTTGTTAATCCTGGAGAAGTAGCTGAAGGTGAGATCATTACTACACCATTTGGTACGGCAACGTTAGTTGCAATAGCACCAGTTACACCTGAACAGTCTGCTCCCATAATTGCAGCTACACCACCTGAAATTAAACCTTCAGCTGCAGCTGTTGCCGCTGCTGAGTCAACACAAGTTGAGTCTGCTCTTACTGGCTCAATTTTTTTTCCACCTAATAGTGAACCTGAGTCAGATGCTTCTTTAAATGCAAGCTCTGCAGATGCAGCCATAGCTGGAGTTAGAGATTCAATAGGACCAGTGAATCCTAAGATTATCCCCATTTTAATCGAATGTCCGTCTGCCATTACATTTGAACCAAAACTTGATACAAACATAAATACAGCGATAAATAGTTTTCTCATTATCTTCCTCTATATTGTTAACAATTTATAAAAGACCAATTTAAGTATGAATATTATTAATATTCAATGACAAAATTATCCTATTTTAGACAGTTAATTGACGCTGAAAATTACCTGATTGAGAAGGGGTCTAATGAAGGTTCATCAGATGTATAGAACCAAGTTGTTTTTACTCTTGTATAGTCTTTAATCGAGTCAATTCCTGCTTCTTTTCCATATCCACTATCTTTAATGCCTCCAAATGGTGCAGATGGTGAAATTAATCTATAAGTATTTACAAATGTTATTCCTGCTCGGATAGCATTAGATACCCTCATGCCTCTTGCAAGATCACTGGTATAAACACCTGAAGAAAGACCATATTGATTGTCGTTCATTAATTCTATTACTTCTTTTTCAGTATCAAATTTCATCACTGATAAAATAGGTCCAAAAAGCTCATTTTCAGCAGCTGGTAAATTATGATTTTCACACTCAATAATTGTTGGTGGGAAATAATAACCTTCATTTGAAAAAGGATGTCTTTTACCACCACATTTAATTTTTCCACCTTGTTCAACAGTTAATTTAATATTTTTTTCTATTACCTCTAATTGTTTAAAGTTACTTAAGGGACCCATTTCAGTATCAGAGTCCATTGGAGCGCCTATTTTAATTTTTTCCGCTCTTGATGCTAATTTATCTAAAAATTCATTATAAATTCCTTTTTGTAAGTACAACCTTGAACCTGCTATACAGCTTTGACCACTTGCTCCAAATATTCCAGCGGTTATACCATTAATTGCATTTTCTTGTTTAGCATCATCAAAAACAGCCACAGGACTTTTTCCACCTAACTCTAAACTTACCTCAGATAAATTTTCTGCAGAGTTTCTAATTATATGTCTTGCAGTTTCAGGACCTCCTGTAAAAGCTACTTTCTCAACTAAGTTGTGAGTAGTTAAAGCTTTGCCACATGGATCTCCAAGACCAGAAACTACATTTATAACACCTTTTGGTATTCCAGTTTCTTCGATTAACTTTGCAAACTCAAACATAGTTGCTGGTGCTAATTCAGAACATTTAATTACTACTGTATTTCCCATAGCTAAAGCTGGAGCAACTTTTGTTGCAGTTAAAAACATTTGAGAATTCCAAGGAATGATAGCTGCAATAACACCTATTGGAATTCTTGTTGTGATCGCTTGAATATTTGGTTTATCTATTGGAAGAACTGTTCCTTCGACTTTATCAGCTAAACCTGCATAATAATCATAATATTCTGCAATGTATTTTGCTTGTTGATAAGTTTCTCTGTACAGTTTTCCTGTATCAATTGTTTCAATCTTTCCTAATAATTCAGAATTTTCTCTAAGCTTATTTCCAATGGCTCTTAAATATTTTGCTCTATCTCTTGCAAGCATCTTTGGCCATTCACCTTCAAAGGCTTTTTGTGCAGCTTTTACAGCTCTATCCACATCATTTGCACTAGCTTCAGGTACTTCAGCCCAAGGCTTGTTATTTTCTGGATTTAAAGTTTCAAAAGTTTTTTTTGTAACAGAGTCTACCCACTGACCATCTATAAACATTTGATATTTTTTTAACTCAGGCATTATTTATATGTTTCATTATTGCATTATTTACTTCATCTGCATATTCAATAGTGCATAGATGTTTTCCATTTTTGATTTCAACATATGTTGAATTTTGTATATCTTTCTTTAAATTTTTCGACATATTAGGTGTAGATCCTGGATCATCTGATCCTGTTATTATTAAGGTATTTGTTTTTATATTTTTTATATTTTCAAGATTGTCCTTATAGTTTGCAAACACCTCGTAAGATTTAATAAAATTTTCTTGATCAATTCCTTTCTTATTAAGAGTTTTCATAAACTCATCATATAACTCAGGATTTTCCTCAAGGTATTTATCTGAAAACCATCTCTTCATTGCCATTTGCGATATTGGCATATTTTTTTTTGCTAAATTAACTCTATCAATTACATTTTGTCTTTCTTCATCTGTTCTTTTGTATGTAGTAGATATTAGAGTTAAAGAATTTAAATAATTTTGGTATTTTGAGGAAAATTCAATTGCAATCAAAGATCCAATAGAAAATCCAATTAAATTAAATT
>CACBRW010000013.1 GCA_902541745.1 uncultured Pelagibacteraceae bacterium
ATTTTTTTAAATAACATGGAGTGTTACTCTTGGGGTTGTGCGGGTGTAGTTCAATGGTAGAACGCTAGCCTTCCAAGCTGGATGTAAGGGTTCGATTCCCTTTACCCGCTCCAAGAAAAGAAAATTAGATGAAACAAAATAAAACTGAGGTAAAAACGTAATGTCAAAAGAAAAATTTGTAAGAAACAAACCCCACTGTAACATTGGGACTATTGGTCATGTCGACCATGGTAAAACAACTCTTACTGCCGCAATTACAAATGTATTAGCACAAGCTGGCGGTGGAACTGCAGTTGCTTATGATCAAATTGATAAAGCACCTGAAGAAAAAGAGAGAGGTATAACAATTTCAACAGCACACGTTGAGTATGAAACTGAAAAAAGACACTATGCTCACGTAGATTGTCCTGGTCACGCTGACTACGTTAAAAACATGATCACTGGTGCTGCACAAATGGATGGAGCTATTTTAGTTGTTAACGCAGCTGATGGTCCAATGCCACAAACAAGAGAACACATTCTTTTAGGAAGACAAGTTGGTATTCCAGCAATCGTTGTTTACCTAAATAAAGTAGATCAAGTTGATGATAAAGAAATGATTGAACTTGTTGAAGAAGAAATTAGAGAACTTTTAACTTCATATAAATACCCAGGTGATAAGACACCAATCGTTAAAGGTTCAGCTTTAGCAGCTGTTGAAGGAAGAGACGATGAAATTGGAAAAAATTCAATTTTAGAATTAATGAAAGCTGTTGATGAACACATTCCCCAACCTGCTAGAGAAGTAGACAAGCCGTTCTTGATGCCTATCGAAGATGTTTTTTCTATTTCTGGAAGAGGAACAGTTGCAACTGGTAGAGTTGAGTCTGGTATAATTAAAACTGGAGAAGAAGTTGAAATAGTTGGAATTAAAGAAACTAAAAAATCCGTTTGTACTGGAGTTGAAATGTTTAGAAAGCTGTTAGATTCTGGTGAAGCTGGTGATAACGTTGGAATTTTATTGAGAGGTATTGAAAGAACTGACATTGAAAGAGGTCAAGTTCTTTGCAAACCTGGTTCAATTACTCCACATACTAAATTTGAAGCTCAAGCGTATGTACTTAAAAAAGATGAGGGTGGGAGACATACTCCATTCTTTACTAAGTACAGACCACAGTTTTATTTTAGAACAACAGACGTTACAGGTGAAGTAGAATTACCAGCTGGTACTGAGATGGTTATGCCAGGTGATGATGCTAAATTTACTGTTAAACTAATTACACCAATTGCTATGGCAGAGAAATTAAACTTTGCTATTAGAGAAGGTGGAAGAACTGTTGGAGCAGGAGTAGTAACTAAAATTATAGAGTAACTCTATAAATAGGAGTGTAGCTCAATTGGTAGAGCGCCGGTCTCCAAAACCGGAGGCTGAGGGTTCGAGTCCCTCCGCTCCTGCCAATTTGAGCTTATAAATTATGAGAAACCCGATTAAATTTATACAGGAGGTCAAACAAGAAGCTTTTAAAGTTACTTGGCCAACTTGGAAAGAGACATTGCAAGGTGCTTTAATGGTATTTGTTATGGCAGTTGTTATGTCTTTATTTTTTCTTCTTTTAGATCAGGTTTTGAAGTTTTTCTTAGAACTTTTACTTAAAGTGAGTATTTAATGAAAAATTGGTACATTGTTCAGTCTCACTCTAGCTTTGAGAATAAAGTAGCCTCATTAATTAAAGAGGAGGCAGATAAGGCAAAAATTGCTGACAAGTTTGAGGAAATTATTGTACCTACCCACGATGTCACTGAGGTTAAGAGGGGTAAAAGAATTCAAAGAAAAAAAAAATACTTTCCTGGATATGTACTAATAAAAAGCGAAATGGATAATAATATTTATCACATGATTAAGAATATAAAGAGGGTTAGCGGTTTCTTGGGTACAAAAGGTATCCCCGTCCCAGTTTCTGATAAAGAAGTAGAGAAGATTTTAGGACAGATTAAAGATGGTGTGGCTCAGCCAAAATCTGGAGTGGATTATAGTGTAGGTGAAAAAGTTCAGGTTGTAGATGGTCCATTTGCGTCATTTACTGGAATGATTGAAGAAATTGATGAAGAAAAAGCTAGACTTAAGGTGTCAGTTTCTATATTTGGTCGTCCTACACCAGTAGATTTAGAATATAATCAGGTTGAGAAGGTAAGTTAATGGCAAAAGAAATTAGTGGATTTATAAAATTACAAATTAAAGGTGGTCAAGCTAACCCAGCTCCACCAGTTGGACCTGCTTTGGGTCAACGAGGTGTAAATATTATGGAGTTTTGTAAAGCGTTTAATGACAAAACTAAATCAATGGCAGGTAAACCTGTACCAGTTGAAATTACGGTTTATAAAGATAAAAAATTTGATTTTAAAATTAAATCACCCCCTGCATCTTTTTATATTAAAGAAGCTATAAAACTTAAAGGTGGATCTAAAGAACCTGGAAGAAATATTGTTGCTTCAATTTCAAAAAAACAATTGGAAAGCATAGCAAAAGAAAAAATGAACGATCTAAATGCACATGATATTGAAGAAGCAATAAAAATTATTGCAGGATCAGCTAGATCAATGGGTGTTGAGGTAAAAGAATAATGGCATCTAAAAGATATAAAAAGTTACCTGAAAAAACAAAAGACTTAAGCGCCGAGTCTATAGAGAAATTATTACCTGAGCTTAAGAAAAACTGTACAGCTAAATTTGATGAGTCTTTAGATTTAAATTTTCAAATAAACAATAAGCAAAAGAAAAGTGAAGTTAATATAAGAACTGTTGTTAATTTACCTGGGGGTACAGGTAAGAAAGTAAAAGTTGCTGTAGTTTGCGAAGATAATAAAGCAAATGACGCAAAAGAAGCTGGTGCAGATATTGTGGGTGGTGATGAATTTATTGAGAGAATTAAAGATGGAGAGTTAAATTTTGAAAAATTAATTTGTACACCTGGAATGATGATTAAACTTTCTAAATTAGGGAAAGTTTTAGGACCAAAAGGTTTAATGCCTAATCCTAAACTCGGTTCAGTTTCTGAAAATATTAAAGAAGCAGTGACCAATGCTAAATCTGGTCAGGTAGAAATTAGAAATGATAAAGACGGAAATATTGGAGTTAGTATTGGTAAAAAATCTTTTAGTGATGATCAATTACTAAAAAACTACAATGCAGTATTAGATGCTCTTGAAAAAGAAAAATCAAACAATACTTTAAAAGGTGATTTAATTAGAAGTATATTTGCTACATCAACAATGGGTGTTTCATATAAAGTTAAATTAGGGAAATTGATTTAGTTATGATGAACAAAGAACGAAAAAAAAATTATATTGAAGAAATGACTAGTAAGTTTGAAAACAGTAAAGCTGTTATGGTTACTCATTACCAAGGTTTAACTATGACTCAACTAGATGAATTAAGATCTAAAATGAGAGAACATGGAATAATTTTTAAAATAACAAAAAACAGAATTACTAAATTGGCTTTAGAAAAAACAAAGTGTAAAGAATTATCAAATTTATTTACTGGTCCTACAGCAGTTGCATTTGGAGAAGATGCAATAATGTCAGCAAGAATTCTTTCAAAATTTGCAAAAGAAAACGAAAACTTAAAATTAATTGGTGGAATTATGGATAACGAGGTCTTAGATCAGGCCGGTGTCCAAAATGTAGCAAGTTTACCTACATTAGATGAGGCAAGAGCCAATATTGTGGGTATTTTGAACGCTTCTGCATCTAAATTAATCAGTATTTTGCTTGCACATTCAGAAAAAATGAGTAGTTTGACGGCAGAAAATTCTGAAACACAACCCAAAGAGTAATACATATGCCTGACCTAAACAAAATTATCGAAGACTTATCAAGTTTGACTGTTGCAGAGGCAGCTGAACTATCAAAACAACTAGAAGAAAAATGGGGTGTAACTCCAATGGCAGCAGCAGCTCCAGCAACAGCAGGTGGTGCGGCTCCAGCAGAAGACAAAGATGATTTTACAATCATGTTAGTTTCTGCAGGTGATAAAAAAATTAACGTTATTAAGGAAGTAAGAGCAGCTACTTCATTAGGTTTAAAAGAAGCTAAAGATCTTGTTGAGGGAGCACCAAAAGAAGTAAAATCTGGTGTAAATAAAAAAGAGGCTGAAGAGATCAAAGCTAAGTTAGAAGCTGCTGGCGCTAAAGTAGAACTTAAATAAATTAAATAGAAAGAATTCAAATACTGATTATTTTTAATCAGTATTTTTAAATATAGATGCAATTATCTTTTACTGAAAAGAAAAATATAAGAAAAAGTTTTGGCAAACTTAAAGAAAGTTTATCTATTCCTAACTTAATTGAAGTACAAAAAAATTCATATAAAGAGTTAACAGAATTAAATGCTGAAGCAGCTGAACTTACCAAAGGTTTTGATAGAGTATTCAAGAGTATTTTTCCAATTGAAGATTTAAATGATAAAGCAACTTTAGAGTATGTTTCATATAGATTAGAAAAACCGAAATTTGATGTTGAAGAGTGTATCGCAAGAGGTCTTACATATTCATCAGCTCTTAAGTGCACTTTAAGACTGGTAGTTTACGAAATAGATCAAGAAAATAATACAAAAGATATTTTATCCGCTAAAGAGCAAGAAGTTTATATGGGCGAAGTTCCCATGATGACTAACAGTGGAACTTTTATAACTAACGGTGTTCAAAGAGTGGTAGTAAACCAAATGCACAGAAGCCCAGGTGTGTTTTTTGATCATGATAAAGGAAAAACTCATGCAAGTGGCAAACTTTTGTTTAATTGTAGAGTAATACCTAATAGAGGTTCATGGTTAGATTTTGAGTATGATGTTAAGGATTTTTTATATTTTAAAATTGACAGAAAAAAGAAAATTTTTTCATCTACTTTATTATTAGCTTTAGGTTATACAAAATCAGAAATAGTAGATGAGTTTTATGAAAGTGAACAATATAATTTTGATCCAACAACAGAAAAGTGGAAAACTAAATTTAATCCTGAAAATTATAAGGCTAAAAATTTCTCGGAAGAGGTAATAGATGCAAAAACTGGTGAAGTAGTAATTAAATTAGGTGATAAGGTTAATTTTTTAAGTGCAAAAAAATTAGCAAACGATGGTTTGAAAGACATACTAGTTTCTAGAGAGTCATTGTTTGGTAAATTTTTACATAGAGATATCAAAGTCAATGAAGAAGAGGACGGTGTATTTAAAATTGGTACCGAATTAAACGATACAATTATTCAACAAATTTTAGATGCAAATATACATACTCTTCAAATTTCTGTTACAAACTCTATAAACAAAGGACCTTATCTTCTTACAACTATTTTAGCTGATAAAAACAATACTAAAGATGAGGCTGTCACTGAAATTTATAAAATGTTAAGACCGGGTGAGCCGCCAACTATAGAGATAGCAACTCAAATATTTAATAATCTTTTCTTTAGCTCAGACAGATATGATTTATCTGATGTTGGAAGAGTTAAAATGAACTCTAGATTAAACCAAGAGTGTTCTGATAAAATTACTATACTAAGAAATGACGATATAATTTCAATTATTCATAAAATGTTGGATTTACGTGATGGTAAAGATGATGTCGATGACATAGATCACCTAGGAAATAGAAGAGTTCGTTCTGTTGGAGAATTAGTTGAGAACCAAGCTAGAATTGGTGTTTACAGAATGGAAAGAGCTATTAAAGAGAAAATGACAACTCTAGACGTTGAATCAGCAATGCCACAAGATCTAATTAACGCAAAACCATTAACAGTTTCATTGAAAGATTTTTTTGCAAGTTCACAACTATCTCAGTTTATGGATCAAACAAATCCATTATCTGAAATTACCCACAAAAGAAGAGTTTCAGCGTTAGGTCCTGGCGGCTTAACAAGAGAGAGAGCAGGTTTCGAAGTTCGAGACGTACATCCGACACACTACGGAAGAATTTGTCCAATTGAGACACCAGAGGGACCAAATATAGGTTTAATCAATAGTTTATCCACATATGCAAAAATTAATAAGTATGGGTTCATTGAAAGCCCATATAAAAAAGTAAAAGATGGTATTGTTCAAGATAAAGTTGAATACTTATCAGCAATGGAAGAAACAAAATTTACTATTGCTCAAGCAAATACAAAACTTGATAAAAATGGAAAAATTACTGAGGAGCTAGTTTCATGCAGACAAAATCTAAACTTTCTTTTAGCAAAACCCGACACTATTGATTACATCGACGTATCACCAAAACAATTAGTTTCTGTTGCAGCATCTTTAATTCCATTCTTAGAAAATGATGATGCAAATAGAGCCTTAATGGGATCAAACATGATGAGGCAAGCAGTTCCATTATTAAAACCTGAGTCGCCGCTTGTTGGTACAGGAATTGAAAGTGATGTTGCTTTAGACTCTGGTGTAACTATTGTTGCTAAGCGTGATGGAATTGTTGATAAAATAGATGGTAAAAGAATTGTCATAAAAGTAACCGAGGAAACAGACTTTAGTAAGTCAGGTGTAGATATCTATAACCTTCAAAAATTTAAAAGATCAAACCAAAATACCTGTATAAATCAAAGACCACTAGTTAGAGTTGGTGATAAAGTTAAATCTGGAGATATTATTGCGGATGGTCCTTCAACAAAATTAGGTGAACTCGCTTTAGGTAAGAATGTTACTGTAGCATTTATGCCGTGGCAAGGTTATAACTTTGAAGACTCAATCTTAATTTCAGAAAGATGTGTTACAGACGATGTTTTTACATCTGTTCATATTGTTGAATATGAAATAATGGCGAGAGATACAAAGCTTGGTGAAGAAGAAATTACAAGAGATATACCAAATGTAAATGAAGAGGCTTTAAAAAACCTTGATGAATCAGGAGTAGTTTATATAGGTGCAGAAGTAAATGCTGGAGATATTTTAGTTGGTAAAGTTACCCCAAAAGGAGACTCAGCATCTGGTCCTGAAGAAAAATTATTAAGATCAATTTTTGGGGAAAAAGCTATCGATGTAACGGATACATCTTTAAGAATGTCTAGAGGATCAAGTGGAACAGTAGTTGATGTAAGAGTATTCAATAGACATGGAATTGAAAAAGACGAAAGATCAATAACTATTGAAAGAGCTGAAATTGAGCAAGTTCAACAAGATAAAATTGTTGAGGAAGAAATATTAGAAAGAAGTATTAAACAAAGAGCTTCACAATTCTTGTCAGGATCATCTTTAATTAAAAAAGTAAAAAATTTATCAGAAGGAACTAAGTTAGATTTTGATACAATTAATAAACTATCCATTAATGATGTCTTCAAAATCACTGTAGGAAATGTGAATGACGAAGCAACATTAGCTCAATTAAAAGATCAATATAATAAAGCAAAAGAAGACATAACAGAGAGATTTGAAGATAAGGTTTTAAAGATAAGAAGCGGTGACGATTTATTACCAAGTGTTATGAAAATGGTAAAAGTATTTGTTGCTATAAAAAGAAGATTAAGACCTGGTGATAAAATGTCTGGGAGACATGGAAACAAAGGAGTTGTAAGTAAAATAGTACCTGTTGAAGATATGCCATATAGAGAAGATGGTAGGCCAGTTGATATTGTATTAAACCCTCTGGGTGTTCCAAGTAGGATGAACGTTGGACAAATTTTAGAGACACACTTAGGTTGGGCATGTAAAGAATTTGGTGAACAAGTTAAAAATTTAGTTAACGAAAATAACAAAAAAATTGAAAGAACAGAAAAAATCGAAAAATTCTTAAAATCTGTTTACGGAGAAGAAATTTTCAACGAAAAGGTAGATAAATTAAGCAAGAGTGAATTTAAAGATCTTTGTGAAAATTTACAAAATGGTATCGCAATCTCAACACCTGTTTTTGATGGCGCTAAAGAAAAAAATGTTACTGAGATGCTTGAACTAGCTAATTTACCAGGATCTGGACAAACTTATTTATGGGATGGAAGAACAGGGGAGAAATTTGATAGACCAGTTACTGTTGGAATAATTTACATGCTAAAACTTCATCACTTAGTTGAAGATAAAATTCATGCAAGATCTACTGGACCTTACAGTTTAGTTACACAACAACCACTTGGTGGTAAAGCACAATTAGGCGGTCAAAGATTTGGTGAGATGGAAGTTTGGGCACTTGAAGCATATGGTGCATCATATACATTACAAGAAATTTTAACTGTTAAATCAGATGATGTTGCAGGTAGAGTTAAAGTTTACGAGACTATAGTTAAAGGTGAAGAGAACTTTGAATCTGGAATACCAGAATCATTTAACGTTTTAGTTAAAGAGATTAAATCATTAGCATTAAATGTGGAGCTTAATTAATGAAAAAAGAACTTACAGATCTATTTAAGAGCAGCGAAATCTCAGAGGCTCAAAATTTTAATAGTATTAAAATTTCACTTGCTAGCCCAGAGAAAATTAAATCTTGGACATTTGGTGAAATTAAAAAGCCTGAAACAATTAATTATAGAACGTTTAGACCTGAAAAAGATGGTTTGTTCTGTGCAAGGATTTTTGGACCAATAAAAGATTATGAGTGTTTATGCGGTAAGTATAAACGAATGAAATTTAGAGGAATTATATGCGAGAAATGTGGTGTTGAGGTTACAAAATCAAATGTAAGAAGAGAAAGAATGGGCCATATTAACCTTGCTACCCCGGTAGCACATATTTGGTTCTTGAAGTCATTGCCAAGCAGAATTGCTTTAGCGGTAGACATGAAATTAAAAGAAATAGAGAGAGTTCTTTATTTTGAAAACTTTATAGTAATAGAACCTGGTTTAACTGGTTTACAAAAAAATCAACTCTTAAATGAGGAAGAATTAGCAAAATATCAAGATGAATTTGGTGAAGAGAGCTTTACAGCTGGAATTGGTGCAGAAGCAGTTCTTGAAATGTTAAAAAATTTGGATTTAGAATTAGAAAGAAAAAATCTTGTTAGCTTTATTAAAGAAACTAAATCAAAGGTTAACGAAGAAAGAGCAATCAAAAGATTAAAATTAATCGAGTCGTTTATTGAAACTGGTCAAAAACCTGAGTGGATGATTATGACAGTAGTTCCAGTTATACCACCTGAATTAAGACCTTTAGTTCCTTTAGATGGTGGAAGATTTGCTACTTCAGATCTTAACGATTTATACAGAAGGGTAATTAACAGAAATAACAGATTAAAAAGACTAATGGATCTTAAAGCTCCAGATATCATTGTAAGAAATGAAAAAAGAATGCTTCAAGAATCCGTTGATGCCTTATTTGATAACGGTAGAAGAGGCAGAGTAATTACAGGTACAGGTAAGAGACCACTTAAATCGCTCGCAGAAATGCTGAAAGGTAAACAAGGAAGATTTAGACAAAATCTACTAGGTAAACGAGTTGACTATTCAGGAAGATCAGTAATTGTTGTTGGTCCAGATTTGAAATTACATGAGTGTGGTTTACCAAAAAAAATGGCTTTAGAATTATTTAAGCCATTTTTATACGCAAGATTAAATAAATTGGGATTAGCATCAACAATCAAACAAGCTAAAAAATTAGTTGAAAAAGAAACTAATGCAGTTTGGGATGCTTTAGAATTGATAGTTAGAGAACATCCTGTCTTATTAAATAGAGCTCCAACTTTACATAGACTTGGGGTTCAAGCTTTTGAACCAAAATTAATTGAAGGTGATGCGATTGAATTACACCCTTTAACTTGTGCAGCATTTAATGCTGACTTTGATGGTGACCAAATGGCAGTTCACGTTCCATTAAGTTTAGAAGCACAATTAGAGGCAAGAATTTTAATGTTATCTACAAATAACATTCTTTCTCCATCAAACGGTAAACCAATTATCGTTCCAAGTCAGGATATGATTTTAGGAATTTACTATCTGTCACAAGAACCAATATCTGATAAACCAGCCGGATACTTTACAAATTCAGATCAAATTGAATTTGCATTATCATCTAGTCAAATAAATGTTCACAGCACTATCATTTCAAGATTTGAGACTATAGATGATCAAGGTCATAAAAAAATGGAAAAATACACTTCTACAGCTGGAAGATTTTTATTAGCAAATTTATTACCTAAAAATAAAAACATTAAGTTTTCTTTAGTAGATAGGTTGTTACCTAAAAAAGTAGTTTCGGAAATAATTGACGTTGTATTTAGATTTTGTGGTCAAAAAACAACTGTAATTTTCTGTGATAAGCTTAAAGATTTAGGATTTAAACACGCGTTTAAAGCAGGAATTTCGTTTGGTAAAGATGATCTTGTAATCCCTTCAAATAAAACTCAATTAATTGATGATACCAAGAAATTAATTGCAGATTATGAAACACAATATGCTGAAGGTTTGATTACAAGAGGTGAGAAATATAACAAAGTTGTTGATGCTTGGTCTAAGTGTACAGATAAAGTTGCTGGTGAAATGATGAAGGGAATTTCAGCGACTGAGAAAACTGATGAAGGATTAAAGATTAATTCTGTATTTATGATGGCAGACAGTGGAGCTAGAGGATCTGCTGCTCAAATGAAACAATTAGCTGGAATGAGAGGATTGATTGCTAAACCTTCAGGGGAAATTATTGAAAGTCCGATTATCTCAAACTTTAAAGAGGGTTTGACTGCTTTGGAGTATTTCAACTCAACACACGGAGCTAGAAAAGGTTTAGCAGATACAGCGCTTAAAACAGCTAGTTCTGGATATTTAACGAGAAGACTTTGCGATGTAGCTCAAGATTTAACTATCACCAAAAAAGCTTGTGACTGTAAAAATCCAGGATTTATCGAACTTTCTGAAATTTTAGAAGGTGGTAATGTAGTAGTTAGCCTATCTGAAAGAGCGCTAGGTAGAATTACATTTGATGAGGTTAAACACCCTTTAACTGGTGAAGTAATAATCAAAAAACAAACCATGATCGATGAGGCTGGATGCGATAAGATAGATGCTGCAGGTGTAAAATCAATAAAAGTTTACTCAGTAATGACTTGTGGTTCAAAAGAAGGAGTTTGTGCTACTTCTTACGGAAGAGATTTATCTAGAGGTAAAATGGTCCACGTTGGTGAAGCTATTGGAATGATTTCTGCACAGTCAATCGGTGAACCTGGAACACAGTTAACAATGAGAACTTTCCACGTAGGAGGAACTGCTTCTGTTAAACAAGATTCACAAATTGTAACTAAAAATGAGGGAACATTAAAAATTATAAACTCAAATATATTAGAGGACTCAAAAAAGAACTTAATTGTGATGGGTAGAAATACTCAGCTTTCAATTGAGGATGATAATGGTGTTCAAATTGCAGTTTATAAAGTTGCATATGGATCAAGATTATTTTTTAATAACGGTGATAAAGTAAAAGCGAATACTAAAATATGTGAATGGGATCCATACACTACTCCAGTTATAGCTGAAAAAAGTGGTATAGCTAGTTATGTAGATTTAATTGATGGTGTTTCAATTCAAGAAACTACTGACGATGCAACAGGAATTTCTTCTAAATCAGTAATTGATTGGAGAGGTCAATCAAAAAGTACTGATTTAAAACCTAGAATTACTTTAAGAGATGAAAAAGGAAATGTGATTAAAAAAGCTGATGATAATGAAGCTAGATATTATTTAGTACCAGACTCGATTTTATCAATTAAAGACGGTCAAAAAGTTTATGCAGGTGACGTAATTGCAAGATTACCCAAGGAAACAACAAAAACAAAAGATATAACTGGAGGTCTTCCAAGAGTTGCTGAGTTATTTGAAGCTAGAAAGGCTAAGGATAGTGCAATCATTGCTGAAAATGATGGTAGTGTTCTTTTTGGTAAAGAAGTAAGAGGTAAACAAAGAGTATCTATTGTTCCTGAGGATGGATCTGAACCTTCAAACTATCTAATTCCAAAAGGCAAACATATCAATTTTAACCCTGGCGAAAAAATTCAAAAAGGAGAATATCTTTTAGATGGCCAACCACTACCACATGATATTTTAAGAATTTTAGGAATAAAAGAGTTAACAGAATATTTTGTTAACCAAGTTCAAGAAGTCTATAGATTACAAGGTGTAATAATTAACGATAAGCATATCGAAACTATTTTAAGACAAATGCTTAAAAAGATTGAAGTTAAAGTATCAGGTGACTCAAGTTATTTACCTGGTGAAGTAGTAGACAGAATTAAGTTTGATAATACCAATGAAAAATTAGTTGCAGAGGGTAAAACACCAGCTGTTGGCGAGAGAGTTTTAATGGGCATCACTAAGGCTTCACTTCAAACTGAATCGTTTATTTCAGCAGCTTCGTTTCAAGAAACTACAAGGGTACTAACAGATGCTGCAATTAAAGGAAAAGTTGATCCATTAAACGGACTGAAAGAGAACGTAATTGTTGGTAGATTAGTTCCTGCAGGTACTGGTAATATTAAAAATAGATGGAACAATAAAGCCTTAGAGGATGATAATAATTTCTTAGCAGAGCAGGAAAAAATAGAGGCTTCAGAACCTGAAGAAACGCAGGTAAATCAGTAAAAAAATCACATAAAAATTGCAGTTTTAGTTTGACAAAGGTCTATTAATAAGTAATTTGGCGATGTTTTTGGTTGGAATGTAGTGCTTGTAACAGTGCTAAACGCTGCCATAAAATAACCTGTCAGTTATTTTCATCTAAAAATAAATTAATTAATTTTAAAATTTTATGCCAACTATTAATCAGTTGTTAAGAAAAAAAAGAGTTAAACCAGCTGTAAGGAATAAAGTTCCTGCTTTACAAAAACAACCTTTAAAGAGAGGTGTTTGTGTAAAAGTTTATACAACAACTCCTAAGAAACCAAACTCTGCATTAAGAAAAGTTGCTAGGGTAAGATTGTCAAATGGATTTGAGGTTACTGCCTACATTCCTGGTGAAGGTCACAATCTACAAGAACACTCGGTAGTACTGATTAGAGGTGGTAGGGTAAAAGATTTACCAGGTGTTCGTTATCATATTCTAAGAGGTAATCTAGATACACAAGGTGTTGCAAACAGAAAACAAAGAAGATCTTTATACGGAACAAAAAAAGGTAAATAATGTCTAGAAAAAAAACTCAACCAAAAAAAAATGTAGTTCCAGATCCAAAATTCAAATCAACTATCATTCCAAAATTAATCAATAACATCATGTACGATGGTAAAAGAGGTATTGCTGCTAAAATAGTTTATGATGCTATTGATAAAATTAAAACAAAGACAAAAGATGAGCCAATTAATATTTTTAATGAAGCAATTAACAATATCAAACCAACTGTAGAGGTAAGATCTAGAAGAGTAGGTGGTGCAACTTATCAAGTTCCCGTTGAAGTAAAAAGTAAAAGAGCACAAGCCTTAGCAATTAGATGGTTAGTAGAGTCAGCAAGAAAAAGAAAAGATAAACATATGGCAGATAAAATTTTTAATGAGCTTTATGATGCTTATGAAAAAAAAGGTGCTGCCGTTAAAAAAAAGAGAGGATGTACACAAAATGGCAGAGTCCAATAAGGCATTTGCTCATTTTAGGTGGTAATAAGATATGGCTAGAACTCATTCATTAGATAAATACAGAAACATTGGGATCATGGCCCATATAGATGCTGGTAAAACAACCACTACAGAAAGAATTTTATATTACACAGGTAAAAGTCATAAAATTGGTGAAGTGCACGACGGTGCAGCAACTATGGATTGGATGGAACAAGAACAAGAAAGAGGTATTACAATTACTTCTGCAGCAACCACTTGTTTTTGGAATGATCATAGAGTTAACATCATAGATACTCCAGGTCACGTAGATTTTACTATTGAAGTAGAGAGATCTTTAAAAGTTTTAGATGGTGCAGTAGCTGTTTTTGATGGTGTAGCTGGTGTAGAACCACAATCAGAAACCGTGTGGAGACAAGCAGATAAATATAAAGTTCCAAGAATTTGTTTTGTAAATAAACTAGATAGAACAGGTGCTGATTTCTTTAGATGTGTTGACATGATTAAAGATAGATTAGGTGCTAAGCCATTAGTATTACAAGTTCCTATTGGAATTGAGGCTTCTTTAACCGGAGTTGTTGATTTAGTTAAAATGAAAGCTCAAGTTTGGAAAAATGAGGCTTTAGGTGCAGAATGGGAATACAAAGATATTCCTGATGATCTTAAAGAAATAACTGAAAAGTACAGAACAGAATTAATCGAAACTGCTGTAGAACAAGATGAAAAATTAATGGAGTCTTACTTAAATGGGGACGAAATTAATGAAGAAGATTTAGTTAAATGTATAAGAAAAGGAACATTGAATTTTAGTTTTGTTCCAGTTTTAACTGGATCTGCCTTTAAAAATAAAGGTGTTCAGCCTTTACTAGATGCAGTTGTGAACTACTTACCAAGTCCAGTTGATATTGGTTCAATTAAAGGAACAAAAGTTGGATCTGAAGATGAAATAGAAATGAAATTTGATGATGGTTCATCTTTTTCTGGTTTAGCATTTAAAGTTGCAAACGATCCTTTTGTAGGTTCTTTAACATTCGTTAGAATTTATTCTGGTACAATTAAGTCTGGAACAGCCGTATACAACTCTTCATCTGATAAGGAAGAAAGAGTTGGTCGTATGCTTTTAATGCATGCTAATTCAAGAGAAGATATTAAAGAAGCTAATGCAGGTGATATTGTTTCACTAGCAGGATTAAAAAATACTATGACTGGTCACACTTTGTGTGACAAAGAAAATCCAGTGTTGTTAGAGCCAATGGAATTCCCAGAGCCAGTAATTGAAATTGCTGTAGAGCCTAAAACAAAAGGTGACCAAGAAAAAATGGGTGAAGCTTTAGCAAGATTAGCTAAAGAGGATCCATCATTTAGAGTTTCTTCAGATGAAGAGTCAGGTCAAACAATTATTAAAGGTATGGGTGAACTTCATTTAGATATTATTGTTGATCGAATGAAAAGAGAATTTAAAGTTGAAGCAAACGTAGGTGCTCCTCAAGTTGCTTACAGAGAGACTATAGAAAAATCTGCTGAGTATGAATACATACATAAAAAACAAAGCGGTGGTGCTGGTCAGTTTGCTAAAGTAAAATTATTTGTTGAACCTCAAGAACCAGGAAAAGGACGAGAAGTTGAAAGTGCTATTAAAGGCGGAGCTATTCCAAAAGAATTTATTCCTGGTGTTGAAAAGGGTATTGAGACTGTCTCTGATAGTGGAATTTTGGCAGGTTTCCCAATGATTGATTATAAAGTAACAATTGTTGATGGTTTACATCACGATGTTGACTCAAGTGTATTAGCTTTTGAACTTGCAAGTAGAGCGTGTTTTAAAGAAGCTTGTACTCAAGGGGGCTTAAAACTTTTAGAACCAATAATGAGAGTAGAAGTTGTTACTCCTGAAGATTATATGGGAGATGTTATTGGTGATTTAAATAGCAGAAGAGGTCAAATCAGCACTCAAGAACAAAGAGGAAATGCTACTGTAATTACAGCTATGGTTCCTCTAGCCAATATGTTCGGTTATATAAATAATCTTAGATCAATGTCACAAGGAAGAGCACAATATTCAATGTTTTTCGATCATTATTCTAAAGTTCCTCAAAACGTTCAAGATGAAGTAACTAAAAAGGTAGCAGGATAATGGAAAAGCAAAATATAAGAATAAAATTAAGAGCTTACGATAATAAGGTTCTGGACGCTTCTACAGAGGAAATTGTAAACACAGTAAAAAGAACTGGAGCTACAATTAAAGGACCTATTCCATTACCTACAAGAATTGAAAGATATACTGTATTAAGATCACCTCACATAGATAAGAAAAGTAGAGAACAATTTGAATCAAGAACACACAAAAGGTTAATCGATATTATTGAACCAACACCACAAACTGTAGAAGCTTTGATGAAACTTGATTTGGCTTCCGGTGTAGATGTGGAGATAAAAATTTAATCATGAGTGAGATTGCTTTATTAGGAAAAAAAATAGGAATGACAAGAGAGTTTTATAAATCTGGTCAATTAGTTCCTGTGACTGTACTAAAGGTTGAAAAAGCTAGAGTTATTCAGGTTATTGAAGAGGAAAAAAGAGGATACAAAGCAGTTCAGCTTGGATATGGAAAAATTAAAAATTCAAAACTAACAAAATCAATGAAAGGTGTTTTTGCTAAAAAAAATACTGAAGCAAAGAAAAAATTAAAAGAATTTAGAGTAAATGATACTTCTGTTTACAAAGAAGGAAACGAGTTTGGTTTAGAAATATTTAAAGATATTAAATTTGTAGACACAAGATCAAAGACAATTGGTAAAGGTTTTGCTGGAGCTATGAAGAGACATAATTTTGGTGGTTTGAGAGCCAGTCATGGTGTTTCAATATCACACAGAGCACATGGTTCAACTGGGCATAGTCAAGATCCAGGAAAAGTTTTTAAGGGAAAAAAAATGGCTGGTCATATGGGTGACAAGCTAAGAACAATGCAAAATATTGAAATAATAAAAACAGACTTAGAAAACGAACTTCTTTACTTAAAAGGATCAATACCTGGTTCAAAAAATTCTGAGGTAATGGTTAAAAAATCAGTGAAAAATATAAGTAAAATGACAATTGGTGAGAAACAAGCAGCAGCTGAAGAAGCTAAAAAAACACCTGAGAAAAAGAAAAAATAATGAAATTAGATAAAATTAGCATAGACGGAAAAAAAGATAGTATTGAAGTTTTGGATAAAATTTTTTCTGCAAAAATTAACCGTAAATTAGTTAGCGCTGTTCTTTATAAAACAAATGCTAATTACAAAGGAAGACATGCGAAAACTAAGCAACAAAATGAAGTAAAAGGACCAACTTCAAAAATATATGCTCAAAAAGGGACTGGTGGTGCAAGGCATGCTAGTAGAAAAGCTCCTATATTTGTTGGCGGTGGTATTGCCCATGGACCAAAAGGTGAATTAGCTTATAAAAAAAGAAAATTAAACAAAACTGAGAAAAAACAAAGCGTAGCTTCATTAATTACCGAAAAAAATAATAATAAAAATTTATTGATCTTAAATGATTTTAGTTCTGAAATTAAAAAAACAAAAGAGATGAACTCAATTATTAATAAACTTGAAATTACAAATTCACTAATAATTTTAGACAAAAATTCTAAAGACAAAATTGAAAAATCAGTAAGAAATATTCCAAATGTTAAAGTTACAGATGTAAATCATTTTAGTGCTTATGATATAATTAAATTTAAAAAAGTAGTTTTCACAGAAAGCTCTGTAAAAGAACTAGAAAAGAGATATTTATAACATGGAAAAAATTCATTTATTCGACAAAATTCTTTCTCCAGTGGTAACTGAGAAATCAACTAACTTATCTGAACTAAATAAAATTGTATTTAAAGTTCCAGATGGTGCAAACAAGAAAAACTTAAAAAAAAATATTGAAAAAATATTTAAAGTTAATGTAACAAAGATAAATATTATTAACAAACAGAACAGAACAAAAGTTACCAGAGGTAGAAAAGTAAAAGTATCTGGGTATAAAAAAGCAATAATTACTTTAAAAAAAGGTCAGAGCATTGATCTAACAACAGGAATTTAATAAATGGCATTAAAAACTTTTAAACCATATACAAAATCTACAAGAGGTACTATTTTAGTCGATAGAACTGGTTTATGGAAAGGTAAACCATTCAAGACCTTAGTTTCCCCTAAAAATGCGATGAAAGGTAGAAATAATAACGGTCATATTACTTCTATTAATAGAGCTGGTGGACATAAAAAAATGTACAGAAATGTGGATTTTTATCGAAAAAAATTCGACATGGAAGCTACAGTTGAAAGAATTGAATATGATCCTAATAGATCATGCTACATTATGCTAGTTAAATTTGAGGATGGCACTCACTCATATTTCTTAGCACCACAAAAAATTAAAGTTGGAGATAAAGTTGAAAGCGGTTCTAAAAAAGAAATTAAAGTAGGTAATTGTATGCCATTGCAAGACATTCCAGTTGGTATCAATATACACAATGTCGAGATACAACCAGGTGGTGGTGGAAAAATCGCTAGAGCAGCTGGTTCATCAGTTACTATTAGCGGTCTAGATGGCAACTATAGTTTAATAAAATTAGCCTCAGGTGAAGTTAGAAAGATAGATTCAAGAGCTTTAGCTACAATTGGAATTTTAAGTAATCCAGATCAAAAAAATATTAAAATTGGAAAAGCAGGTAGATCAAGATGGTTGGGTAGAAGACCTCATACTAGAGGTGTTGTTAAAAACCCAGTCGATCACCCACATGGAGGTGGTGAAGGGAAATCAGCTGGAGGAAGACATCCTGTTTCACCTACAGGACAATCTGCGAAAGGTTTAAAAACCCGAGATAATAAGAGAACAGATAAATTTATAGTTAAGAGAAGAAATAAGAGGAAGGATACTAAGTAATGGCTAGAGCAGTTTGGAAAGGACCGTTTGTAGAAGAAACTTTGATTAAGAAAGTTGACAAGTATAAAGATGATCCAAAGAAAATTCCTATCAAAACTTGGTCAAGAAAATCTACAATTTTACCTGATTTTGTAGGGGTTAGTTTCCAAATTTATAATGGCAAAAAATTTATACCAATAACTGTTTCAGAAGATATGGTTGGACACAAATTAGGCGAGTTTGCACCAACAAGAACGTTCTTTGGTCATACACCAGCTGATAAAAAAGCTAAACCAGCAACAGCAGAGAAGAAATAATTATGGGTAAGAAAAAGAAAATAGACAAATCTAACGAAAAAACAGTAAAGTCTGTTAACAACGGTATTAGATCAAGTGTAAGAAAGCTAAATCCAATACTAAAAAGCATTGTTGGTAAAAAAGTTGATGTTGCAATTAGAGATTTACAATTTTCTGAAAAGAGAGTTACTAGAGATGTGAGAAAAACTATTAGTTCAGCGGTAGCCAATGCTGAAAATAATTTTCAATATGATATTGATAAGTTAATAGTTAAAGAGGCATATTGTGGAAAAAAAATAATTATGAAAAGATTTAGACCAAGAGCCAAAGGAAGAGCGGCACCAATATTAAAACCCTGGTCAACTGTTACAATAATTTTATCAGAAGCAAAACAAATGGAGAAGCATGGGGCAAAAAGTTAATCCTGTAGGTTTTAGATTAGGTGTCAACAGAGGATGGGACTCTGTATGGTATGCTAAGAAAAAAGATTTTGGAAATTATCTAATCGAAGATTTTAAAATTCGAGAATTTATTAAGAAGAATGTAATAAATTCTGGTGTATCTAAGGTAATGATCGAAAGAACCTCTAATAAATGTTATGTTACAATCTATACTTCCAGACCCGGATTTGTTATTGGAAAAAAAGGAAGTGATATAGACAAAATTAAAAACAATCTTTCAAAATTCACAACAAATGAAGTTAATCTAAATATTAAAGAAGTAAAAAAACCTGAGACTAATGCATATTTAGTAGCTGAAAACATAGCTCAGCAGCTTGTTAAAAGAATTTCTTATAGAAGAGCCATGAAAAGAGCAATGCAATCATGTATTAGATTGGGTGCCAGAGGAATTAAAGTTTCGGTTAGTGGAAGACTTGGTGGAAACGAAATAGCAAGAACAGAGTGGTTGAGAGACGGAAGTATTCCATCACACACTTTAAGAGCCGACATAGATTATGCAGAGGCAGAGGCTCTTACAACTTATGGAATTATTGGAATTAAAGTTTGGATTTATAAAGGTGAGGTTTTTGCTAGAGAATTTAGTCAAGAGACTAACAAGGTAACATCAAAGGAAGGTAAACAATAATGCTTCAACCAGTAAGAACAAAGTGGAGAAAAGCGCATAAAGGTAGAATTCATGGTAATGCTACAAGAGCAAGTACTATTAATTATGGTGCTTACGCATTAAAAGCCTTACAGCCTGAGAGAGTCACTGGCAAGCAAATTGAAGCCGCAAGAGTTGCTTTGACAAGACACATGAAAAGACAAGGAAGAGTTTGGACAAGAATATTTCCAAATATACCAGTTTCAAAAAAACCAATCGAAGTCAGAATGGGTAAAGGAAAAGGTTCTCCAGAGTACTTTGCATGTAGAGTAAAACCAGGAAGAATATTATTTGAAGTTGATGGTGTTTCTGAACAAATTGCAAAAGAAGCTTTGTACAAAGCATCAGCAAAATTGCCGATTAAAACTAAAACAATTAAAAGATTTGCATAATGAAAAAACAAGAAATTAAAAAATTATCAAAGGACGAAATTGTGAAAAATATCGATAAGCTTAAAAAAGATCTTTTTAATTTCAGGTTTCAAAAAATGAATTCACAAGTAACAAACCCAGCTAAAATTGGGGAAACTAGAAAAACAATAGCAAGATTAAAAACAATTTTAAAGGGAAAAGCAAATGCCTAAAAAAATACTTACAGGTGTGGTTATAAGTGATAAACCAAATAAAACAGTCACTGTCATGGTAGAACGTAAATATTCTCACCCAGTTCTAAAAAAAGTAATCAGAGTTAGAAAAAACTATAACGCTCACGATGAAAACAATAAGTTCAAAACTGGTGATAAAGTTTCAATTATTGAGAGCAAACCTTTTTCTAAAAATAAAAAATTTCAAGTAATGGAGAATACAAAGTAATGATTGGTGTTCAAACAGAATTACAGGTAGCTGACAATACTGGTGCAAAAAGAATTGAGTGCATTAAAGTATTAGGTGGATCGAAAAGAAGATACGCTAGCATTGGTGACACAATTGTGATTGCAGTTAAAGAAGCAATGCCAAAAGGAAAAGTTAAAAAGGGATCTGTTCATAAAGCAGTAGTTGTAAGAGTTAAAAAAGGAATACATAGAAACGATGGTTCTAAAGTAAGATTTGATAACAATGCAGCTGTTTTAGTAGACGACAAAGGAGAGCCAGTAGGAACAAGGATTTTTGGTCCAGTTACAAGAGAATTAAGAAGCAGAGGTCAAATGAAAATTATTTCTTTGGCACCAGAGGTTTTATAATGATTAAAAAGGGTTTGAAAGTAAGAGTTTTAACTGGAAAAGATAAGAAAAAAGAAGGTGAAGTTATTGAAATTGATAGAGCTAATAATAGAGCAAAGGTTAAAGAAATAAATATGGTTAAAAAACACGTTAAAACAACAAAAGAAAAAAAAGGTGGAATTTTTCCAAAAGAAAGTTTCATTCATATTTCTAACTTAAAACTAATTGATGAAAAAGCAGCTAAGAAAAAAGAGGCTAAAAAATAATGACACCAAGATTAAAAGAAATATTCAATAAAGAAATTCAGCCTGCATTAAAAGATCAGTTTGGTTTTAAAAATATTTATATGACTCCAAGAATTGAGAAAATAGTATTGAATATGGGTCTTGGTTTAGATGCTACAGATTCTAAGATTTTAAAATCTTGCGAGGAGGATATGGCTAAAATTACTGGACAAAAACCAGTTACAACAAAATTTAAAAAATCAGTAGCTAATTTTAAAACCAGAAAAGGATCAAATGCTGGTTTAAAGGTAACATTAAGAAAAAATAGAATGTATGAATTCTTAGATAGATTAGTGAATATCGCATTACCAAGGATTAAAGATTTTAGAGGTTTGTCATCGAAAGGCTTTGATAAATTTGGTAATTATACATTTGGAATTAAAGAGCATATAATTTTTCCAGAAGTAAGCTTTGATAGAGCAGACAAAGTTAGAGGTTTAGATATAGTAATCGTTATTAAAGCAAAAAATAAAGAGCATAGTTTTGCATTACTAGAAAAAATGAATTTTCCATTTATCAAAAAAGGAGATAATTAAACATGGCAAAGTTAAGCGCTATTAATAAAAATAAAAAAAGAATTAAGCTTTCAGATAGGCTTTATAAGAAAAGACAAGGATTAAAGAAGATTGTAATGGATAAAAAAATTCCATTAGAAGAAAGATTTAAAGCGCAACAAAAACTATCTAAGCTGCCAAGAAACTCAGCTAAAACAAGAGTTATGAATAGATGTGAGATAACTGGAAGACCTCATGGTGTTTATAGAAAATTAAAGATTTCAAGAATTGCATTAAGACAATTAGGATTACAAGGAAAAATACCAGGCTTAGTTAAATCTAGCTGGTAGAAAGGAAAATTATGAGTTTAAGTGACCCAATAGGAGATATGATTGCAAGAGTGAAAAATGCTCAAGCTAGAAATCATAAAAAAGTGGAATTACCTTCATCTAATTTTAAAACAAAAATCGCAGATATACTTAAAAATGAAGGTTTTATTAAAGATTTTAACGTAAGTTCTGAGGAGAAAAAACCTATTTTATCATTAGAACTTAAGTACCACTCAGGTAATCCAGTAATTAGTGCTTTTGAAAGAGTATCAAAACCTGGAAGAAGAATTTTTTCATCTGCCGATAGCTTACCTAAAATAAATAATGGTTTAGGGATTGCTATTGTTTCAACTCCAAAAGGAGTAATGACTGATATAGATGCAAGAAAACAAAAAGTTGGTGGTGAAATAATTTGTAAGGTATTTTAATGTCTAAAATAGGTAAAATAAACATATCGATTCCAGAAAAAGTAAAAGTTGCTTTAGCTGGAAATATTATAAATATAGAAGGACCTCTTGGAAAAAGATCAATCAATGTTGATTTAGATATGTTTAATTTAGACATTATTGAAGGAAAAGAAATTTCAATTAAACCAAAAAAAGTGGATCAAAACTCAAAAAGACTTTGGGGCATGAATAGAAGTTTAATCAATAATGCTGTTATTGGATCTAGCACAGGATATGAAAAAATTTTAGAATTAGTTGGTGTTGGTTATAGAGCAGCGTTAAAAGGAAATCAGTTAAATTTACAGTTGGGTTATAGCCATGATATCAATTTTGATATACCAGAGGGCATTAAAATTGCTGTTGAAAAACAAACAACATTAAAAATTACAGGATCTGATAAGCAGCTAGTTGGTGAAGTAGCATCTAAAATTAAAACATTAAGAAAAATCGAACCCTACAAAGGGAAAGGTGTTCGAGAAAAAGGACAGTATGTTCTTAAAAAAGAGGGTAAGAAAAAATAATGAAATTAAACACTAGTATCAGAAAAAGATTTAGAGTTAGCAATAAAGTCAAAAGAGTTGCTTCGAGAGATAGATTTAGATTAAGTATTTCTAGATCATCAAAAAATATTTCAGCTCAAATAATTGATGATACAAAAAATGTAACCTTATTATCAGCTTCATCTGTAGAAAAAGATCTTAGATCAGCAGACAAAGTTAATAAAACTGAACTATCTAAGTTAGTTGCCCTAAAATTAGTTAAAAAAGCACAAGAGAAAAAAATTACTAAAATTTACTTTGATAGAGGTTCTTACAAATATCACGGTAGAATTAAAGTTTTTGCAGAAACTCTAAGAGAAAACGGGATGGAATTTTAATTATGGAACATATAAAAGATAAAAAAACTGATGATATATTAGAAAAATTAGTCCACATTAATCGTATTACTAAAGTTGTTAAGGGTGGAAGAAGATTTGGATTTTCTGCGCTTGTAGTAGTTGGAAATCAAGCAGGTAAAATCGGTATAGCTCACGCAAAAGCTAAACAAGTGCCTGATGCTATAAAAAAGGCAAATGAAATGGCAAGAAGAAAACTTACTCATATACCATTAAGAGAAGGCAGAACGATACATCACGATGTTAAGGCAAAAGATGGCTCGGGTAGAATAGTTTTAAGAGCTGCTTCTAAGGGAACAGGTATTATTGCAGGTGGTCCTGTTAGGGCAGTATGTGAAGTTTTAGGAGTAAAAGACATTGTTGCAAAATCTATGGGAACTTCTAATGCGCACAATGTTATTAGAGCTACAATGAAAGCATTGATGAAACAAAGTTCTCCAAAACAAATATCAGCAATAAGAAATAAAAAAATTTCAGAAATAATTGAAAAAAGAGGATAATGATTACTTTAAATAACAGAGAAAAAATCAATAAATCAAAAATAAGAGTTGGAAGAGGAATTGGTTCTGGAAAAGGTAAAACATCAGGTAGAGGTGTTAAAGGTCAAAAATCAAGATCTGGAGTAGCTATAAAAAGTTTTGAAGGTGGTCAAATGCCATTATATAGAAGACTTCCAAAAAGAGGTTTTAACCCAATATCAAAAGAGAGTGTTGCAATTTTAAATCTAGATAAAATTCAATCTTACATTGACAAAAAAAATATTAACCCAAATGAAGTATTAAACGCAGAATTATTAAAAAAACTTAAATTAATAAATAAAAAATCTAAAAAATTAAAAATTTTAGGTTCTGGTGATGTAAAAGATAAAATTAATATTGAAGCTGACCTAGCATCTAAATCAGCAATAGAAAAAACTAGAAAAAATTGGTGGATCTATTCAATTAAAAAAATAATTTGTTTATATGAGCGCATCATCATCAACAAATGATTTAAGAAATAGAATTATATTTACTATTTTAATTTTAGCCGTTTACAGATTTGGAACTTTTGTACCTTTACCAGGTATTGACCCAGAACAATTGAAAATAATGATGGAAGGTAACCAAAAAGGGTTACTAGGGATGTTTAATGTTTTTGCTGGAGGTGCAGTTAGTAGAATGGCAATATTTGCATTAGGTATAATGCCTTACATTTCTTCAGCAATTATAGTTCAACTTTTGACGGGTGTTTCAGATTATTTTAAAAATCTAAAAGCTCAAGGTGAGACAGGAAGAGCTAAAATTACACAAATAACTAGATATGGAACTGTTTTACTTGCAACAGTACAAGGATATGGTTTATCTGTTGGTTTAGAGTCATCTGCCGATTTAGTAATTAATCCAGGGGCTTTTTTTAAAATAACAACTGTTACAACCATTGTAGCAGGCACAATATTTTTAATGTGGTTGGGAGAACAAATCACTCAAAGAGGTATTGGTAACGGTATATCGTTAATAATTTTTGCTGGTATTGTAGCAGAAATTCCAAGAGCTTTGGTTACAACTTTTGAATTAGGTAGAACGGGTGCAGTTTCAACATTTATGATCCTTGCCATATTTGTTCTATTAATAATTACAATTCTTTTCGTAGTTTTTATGGAAAGAGCGTTACGAAAAATTCTAATAAATTATCCTAAAAGACAAATGGGTAATAAAATGTATGGAGGAGAGTCATCACATTTACCTTTAAAAATAAATCAGGCTGGAGTAATTCCTGCAATTTTTGCCTCTGCACTTTTATTACTACCAGTAACATTCTCAAATTTTTCATTTTCTAACAATGAAACATTTTTAAACTTGAGCTCTTATTTTACTCAAGGACAACCTCTTTATATGTTGTTGTATGCATCAGGAATAATATTTTTCACTTTTTTTTATACTTCTATAACATTTAATCCAACCGAAACTGCTGAGAATCTAAGAAAGTATGGAGGATTTGTACCAGGAATTAGACCAGGGGAAAGCACTGCAATGTATATTGAAAATATTTCAACAAAATTAACTACTATTGGTGCTCTATATTTAACTCTAGTTTGTTTGATGCCAGAATTTTTAATTGCAAATTATCCAATACCTTTTTATTTAGGCGGTGCATCTATATTAATTGTTGTTGTAGTAGCTATAGATACTGTAACACAAATACAAACAAGATTGATGAGTTCACAGTACGAACAACTGATTAAAAAAACAAAATTTGGTAAGTAAGTGAATATAATTTTATTTGGACCTCCTGGTGCTGGAAAAGGTACTCAGTCTAAATATCTTGTAAACAAATTAAATGCCTTTCAAATTTCAACAGGAGATCTTTTAAGGGAAGAAATCAAAAAAAATTCAGACATTGGTAAAGCAATAACCAACGATATGAAGGATGGAAAATTTATAAGTGATAATATTGTTAATAAACTTATAGAAAATTATATATCTGATACTCAAAAAAAAAACAAATTAATCTTTGATGGATATCCTCGATCATTAAGTCAGGCTAAAAATTTAGAAGAGTTACTAAAAAATTCAAATCAGAGCATAGATTTAATTTTGTTTCTAAACGTAGATAAAGAAACAATTCTCAAAAGACTTGAGAAGAGAAAAATTATCGAAAATAGG
This sequence comes from uncultured Pelagibacteraceae bacterium, assembly GCA_902541745.1. GTDB lineage: Bacteria > Pseudomonadota > Alphaproteobacteria > Pelagibacterales > Pelagibacteraceae > Pelagibacter. The sequence goes on from CACBRW010000013.1 coordinate 26,013, forward strand.
TCTGACGATGACACTCATACGATAATTTCAAGGTATGAGAAATATATGGAAACAACTCAACCAGTTCTAAATTTCTACTCGGAGAATCCAAATTTTAAAGAGATTGATGGAAGCTTAGAAATCGAAGAAATAACAAGGAAAATAGACGCTTTTATCAATGTATAAGACGTTGACTTTGATTAATCTTCTTATATAAAAGGCACAATTTATCACAAAAATTATGGCTCGTATCGCAGGTATAAACATTCCACAGAATAAACTTGTTCACATAGGTTTAACTTATATTTATGGAATTGGTGATAAATTCTCTCAGCAAATTTGTTCATCTTTAGAAATTCCAAGAGCTAAAAGAGTAAATGAATTAACAGATGAAGAGATTTTAAAAATTAGAGAGTACATCGATCAAAACTTTAAAGTAGAAGGTGATTTAAGAAGAGATTATTCATTAAGTATTAAAAGATTAATTGATCTAGCTTGTTACAGAGGGACAAGACATAGAAAAAAATTACCTGTTAGAGGACAAAGAACCAGATGTAATGCTAGGACAAGAAAAGGTAAAGCAATCGCTATTGCTGGAAAAAAATTAACACCAACTAAAAAATAGTTATGGCTAAAACTGAAAAGGTTGAGAATAAAGATCAAAAGGCAGAAAAGTCTACAAAGAAAAGTGTAAAAAGTTCTTATTCAAAAAAAAAGAAAGTTAAAAAAAATATTTTAAATGGTATTGCTTATGTGCAATCAACCTTTAATAATACTATCATCTCTATTGCAGATACAAATGGAAATATAATTTCTTGGGCATCTGCTGGACAAAAAGGTTTTAAGGGATCAAGAAAATCTACTCCTTATGCTGCACAGATTGCTGCAGACTCAGCAGCTTCTAAAGCACTTGAGTATGGAATGAAAACATTATCTGTTGAAGTTAAAGGACCTGGATCAGGAAGAGAAACAGCTTTAAGGGCATTGCAAGCTAGAGGATTTAAGATTT
>CACBRW010000014.1 GCA_902541745.1 uncultured Pelagibacteraceae bacterium
CTAGCATGTTTAATTTTGGTCAATCTTTTGGTATTTTAAAAGGAATTTGCAGCGCAATGCATTTACCTGTTTATTATGTTAGGCCTGCTAAGTGGAAAAAATATTTTAACCTTATTAATTCAGAAAAAGATGCGAGCAGAACAAGAGCTATTGAAATTTTTCCATATTTTTCATCACAATTGTCAAAAAAAAAAGATAACAACAAGGCAGATGCTATTCTAATAGCAAGTTTTTTCTACGAAACTTATCAAAAAGAGCAATAATCAATTTAAATTAAAAGACAAAATCATGACACATTTACGTGTGATGAGTAAGTATGGAAGCAGATATAGCAGCAAAAGCAGTTGAATTAGGAACAAATACTGATTTTTCATTATTCAGTTTATTTTTTAGAGCAGACATAATTGTTAAGTCTGTAATGATTATATTAATATTGTGCTCAATATATTCTTGGGCTGTAATTATTGAAAAGTTTCGTTTATTTAAAAAAATAACTAAATCTTCAGAAGAATTTGAAGAAAAATTCTGGAATTCTAAATCTGCCGAAACTTTTTACAATAGTTTACCTAGTAAACTTGAGGATCCAATGTCACTTGTGTTTCAAGATGCAATGGAAGGATTACTTAAAAAAAAAACAAGAACTAACATTAGTGAAAGAATGAGCGCTTCTCTAGAAGCTGGAATTGAAAAACAAATGACAAAAATTGAAAAAGGTTTTACTTTTTTGGCAACAGTAGGTTCAACAGCACCATTTATTGGATTGTTTGGAACTGTTTGGGGAATTATGAATTCTTTTCAATCTATAGCTATTTCAAGAAACACAAGTCTTGCGATAGTTGCACCGGGGATAGCCGAAGCTTTATTTGCAACTGCACTTGGTCTGTTGGCTGCAATACCAGCAGTAGTTGCTTACAACAAATTTAATAATGACTCTAAAAAATATTCTGAAAAATTAGAAAACTTCTCTAAAAGATTTTTAACTATAATCTAAAAAAATGGCTTTTAAATTTAATCGCTCATCAAAAGAACCTATGAGTGAAATAAATGTTACTCCATTCGTTGATGTTATGTTGGTATTATTAATTATATTTATGGTAACAGCACCATTGTTAACGGTAGGTGTTCAAGTTGATTTACCAGAAAGTTCGGCAGACTCCTTACCTGAAGAAACAGAACCTTTAACATTGTCAATTAACGCAAAAGGTGAAATTTTTATTCAAGAAGCAAAAGTTGAATACGATAACATTATTGCAAAAGTTTTAGCAGTCTCAAAAAATAGAACTGATACCAGAATTTATGTTAGAGGTGATAAAACTATAAATTATGGGAGAGTTTTAGAAATAATGGGATTACTATCAGGATCTGGTTTTACTAAAGTAGCATTGATTTCAGAACCGTATAAACAAAGGTAATAAAATTGAATAGAAGTTTATTTATTTCTTCTGTTTTACATGCTTTGTTAATTTTTATTACAGCCATGAGTTTACCTTTTTTGGCAAAGAAACCGCTTGATATTCCTCCAATAGTATCAGTTGAGTTAATTCAAATAGCAGAAAAAACTAATATTCCATTTGCACCTAAAGCTAAAAAGATAATTGAAAAAGTTAAAGAGAAAGAAAAAAAACTTGTTTCAGAACAAGCTCCACCAAAAAAAGTAGAAAAAACGAAAACAAAAACTGTTTTGGCTCCTGATCAAAATAATAAAAAAATAGAGAATGAAACACCTGAAGCGATTCCGCTTCCAGATAAAACTTTAAAAAAGGTTGAAACAAAAGAGGAAAAAAAACAAAATCCTGAAAAAGTAGATGATGAAGTTAAACAGGTATCAGAATTTGAAAAGAAAGATTTGTTTGATCCAAATAATATTGCTGCTTTAATTGATAAATCAAAAGAAGAGAGCGCAGAAGTTTTAAAAACAAATGACGACATCACTCAAGAACAAGAAAGAAATGTAGAAAATACAGGTCTTACACTAAGCGAAGAGGATGCTCTTAAAGCACAAATATTTGGGTGTTGGAGTATTCCATTAGGATTACCATATAATGAAAATTTGTTGGTAAGAATAAAGTTAAAATTAAAACCTGATGGAACAGTATCAAAAACAGAAATTTTGGACCATGCAAGAATGAATAAACCAGGCCAAGGATTTTATAAGGTGTTAGCAGAAAGTGCTTTGAGAGCTGTTAAATTGTGCCAGCCATTAAGGGTTCCAACCACTGGATATGAAAGATGGAAAGAATTACAATTAAATTTTGATGCAAGAGAGATGTTAGAAGGGTAGTATATTAAAATGACAAGAAAAATTTTAATTTTATTGTTTATATTGATACCTATCAATGCAAATGCTTTGATTGAAGTTGATATAACAAGGGGAAATTTAAATCCACTCCCATTAGCAGTTTCCCCACTATCAATTGATGAAGAGTCTAGAAAAGGTTTTGAAAAAATACTTAAAAAAGAAAATATTGGCTCCGAGATATCAAATATCGTTGAGAATAATTTAAGAACCTCGGGATTATTTAATCCTCTAGACAAAAAGGCTTTTTTACAAGCTCCAGATATTGCAAATTTAAAACCAAGATTTGAAGATTGGAATTTAATTAAAGCTCAAGCACTTATTACTGGTAAAGTAAATTATGTTGACGATAAATTAAGAGTTGAGTTTCGATTATGGGACGTTTTAGCTGCTAAAGAAATGATGGCTTTAGCTTTTACAACAGTTCCTAACAATTGGAGAAGAGTAGGGCATATTATATCTGATAAGGTTTACGAAAGGCTGACTGGAGAAAAAGGTTATTTTGATACAAGAATAATTTATGTCTCAGAAGAAGGACCAAAAACACAAAGAATAAAAAAATTAGCTATCATGGATCAAGATGGGGCTAACAATAAATTTTTGACATTAGGGAATGAGTTAGTTTTAACACCAAGATTTAATCCAGCAAGTCAAATGGTAACCTATTTGTCTTACTTTAAAAATATGCCAAGGGTTTATTTATTAGATATAGAAACTGGTACACAAGAGGTAGTTGGAGATTTTCCTGGAATGACCTTTGCACCACGTTTTTCACCAGATGGTAAAAAAATAATTATGAGTTTTGCTAAGGATGGGAAGTCAGATATTTACACTATGGATTTAGAAAATAGAATTGTAGAAAAAATTACCAATCATCCATCAATTGACACTTCTCCATCTTACTCTCCTGATGGAAAATATATTACATTTAATTCTGATAGAAGTGGTTATCAGCAAATTTATGTAATGAAGAATGATGGAAGTGATGTAAAAAGAATTTCTTTTGGTAACGGTTTATATGGAACACCTGTATGGTCTCCTAGAGGAGATTTAATTGCATTTACAAAATTACATAAAGGAAAATTTTATATAGGCGTAATGAGAACCGATGGTAGTGGTGAAAGGCTGTTAACTGAAAATTATTATCAAGAAGCACCATCTTGGTCTCCGAATGGAAGGGTATTAATATTTTATAGAGAGACAAAAACTAACTCCAAAGGAGAAGGCTTTTCAGCAAAATTGTGGTCTATAGATTTAACGGGTTATAATGAGAGGCAAATAAAGACACCAACAGATGCTTCAGACCCATCATGGTCATCATTATTAAGCAATTAACAGATTAATATTTGTAAATTTCTTGATTTTTATACTTGAAACCTTTATTTAGTTGTGAAAAAGTTAAGAAATTGAAATTAGCAGCAAGGAGCAATTTAATGAGATTAAGCAAAATTTTAAAAAACACACTTTTAGTATTAACAGCTTGCCTGGTGCTATCTGCATGTGCAACTAAAAAAGAAGTGGCAACAGACATTCAAGGTCAAATGCAAGGTGATGTTTACACAGGAACAGATACAGTTGAATATTTAGCTGATGGTGTTCCAGACAGAGTATTCTTTGCAACAAATGAGTCAATATTAACTACTGCATCAAGAGAAACTCTAAGAGCTCAAGCAGCTTGGTTAAGAAAGAATCCAAACATAAATGTAGTGCTTGAAGGTCATGCTGATGAAAGAGGAACAAGAGAATACAACTTAGCTCTTGGTGAAAGAAGAGCAAATGCAGCTAAAGACTATTTAATGACTTACGGCATATCTTCTGACAGAATTACAGTATTAAGTTATGGTAAGGAGAGACCAGTTGACTCTGGTTCAAACCCATTAGCTTGGTCAAAAAACAGAAGATCAGTAACTGTTAAAGCAAATTAATTATTTTAAATTTAAGACCCTAAAACCTTTATTGGATTTAGGGTCTTTTTTCTGCCATTTTTATAATCATATATCTAATTTAAATGATGCTCATATTTAAATTAGTAATTTTAAAATTATTATTAATATTGAATTTAGTTTTTATTAATATTTCTTTTGCAGATAACCATAATATTTATGAAACATTAGAAATTATTAAAAATGATCTTAAAACTCTTGAAAGAGCAGTTTATTCTGGATCTATAGAAGTTAAAGCAAGTACTAATGATAGTTCGGCTTCAAACTTGGATCAAAACTCAGAAGATGTTTTAACTAGACATTTATTAAAATTATCTGAAGTTGAGGATCAGTTTAGAGAACTCACTAACAAATTTGAAGAAATAAATTTTAAGTTGGATAAATTATCAACCCGTGTTTCAAAAATTCAAGCAGATAACCAAATAAGATTTCAAGATATAGAGACAAACATTAGCTCTGGAAATATAAGTAGTGTAGAAAATCAGTTAAGCTCAAAACCTAAGACTGATGAACAAACTGATGAACAAAAAGTTTTACCTGGTAGTTCACAGCCCCAAGATTTAGGAACAATTTCATATAAAGATACAGAGACAAACGAAACTTCACAACAAATTCAATCTGTAGATACTACAGCTTCAATTGTAACAGAAACTTTTCAATCTGAAGAAAAAATACTTCCTCAAGATTTAAATCCAGTGGGGCAATATGAATTTGCAACAAGTTTTTTAAAAGTTGGAGATTACACTACAGCGGAAAGAGCTTTTAGAGAATTTGTTCTATCTAACCCTGATCATGAATTAGCGGGTAGTGCACAATACTGGTATGCAGAAACATTCAGAATTAGACAATTATATACAGATGCAGCTTCTGCTTATTTAGAGGGTTATCAAAAATATCCTAAAGGGAAAAAAGCTCCAATTAATTTATTAAAACTTGGAGTATCTATGGTTCAAATAGGTGAAAAAGACCAAGGATGTAAAATGATAAATGGTGTAGAATTACAATATCCTAATGCAAATCAGTCTGTAATACAAAAAGCAAAATATGAGTCCAAAAAATTTGAATGCATCAAACAAGACTCATAAGTTTTTATTAAATCAATTAAAAGATAAACAAACTTCTAAATTTTATAAAAAATTTGAAAAAAATCTTGATTTAAAAGAGGATTTTATAGTTGCAGTTTCTGGTGGACCAGACAGTCTGGCATTATGTTTTTTATCAAAAATTTATTCGATTAAAAAAAATATAAAAGTAAAATATTTTCATGTTGATCATAAACTTAGAAATAATTCAACAAAAGAAGCAAAATTTGTTAAATTACTTCTAAAAAAATTGTCTACTAATCTTGAGATTTTAACCTGGACTGGAAAAAAACCTAAAAGTAACATTCAATCAATTGCAAGAGATAAAAGATATGCACTCATGATCAAAAACGCGAAAAAATTTGAAATAAAAAATATTTTATTAGGTCATCACAAGGATGATTTAATAGAGAATTTTTTTATTAGAATTTTGAGAGGTAGTGGTTTAAATGGCATGGTGTCATTTAATCAAAAAACTAATTTACAAAATATTAATTTGATTAGACCCTTGTTAAAATTTTCTAAACAAAATTTAGAATATATTACAAAAAAAGTTTTTAAAAATTATATTGAAGATCCCTCGAATAAAAATGATGAATTTAAAAGAGTAAAAATTAGAAATTTTATAAAGCACTTGGAATTAGAGGGATTTGATAATGATAAATTTAATTTAACAATTAAAAATTTAAGGTTTGCTGACGATTCAATTAAATACTTCGTAGAAAAAAATTTAAAAGATAATTCAACAATTTCAAATATTAATAAGTTTGTTATATTGAATAAAAATTTTTTTCTTCAGCCAGAAGAAGTGGTTTTCAGGTCTCTCACAGAAGTGCTAAAAGGTGTTGGCAAAAAATACTACCCAGTAAGAGGAAAAAAAATTGATAAATTAATTTATCAAATTAAAAATGATCATTCTTTTAAGACCACTTTAGGAAACTGTGTAATAAAGAAGGTAAATAACTCAGTTATAATATCAAAAGAGCGTTAAAGTTGATGAAATAACTGATATTTTGTCACTTGTTAATTTAATAATAATTCTTATTTTAAACATATGAATCTAAAAAATCTCGCAATGTGGGGAATAATAGTTTTTTTAACTATAGGTCTTTATAACATGTTTAAAAATCCACAGACTAATGTTAGAGGTGGAAATCAAATAATATTTTCAGATTTTTTAAATTCAGTTGAGGACGGTGAAGTTCTAAAAGTTGAGATTCAGGGAAATAATATTAAAGGTACTTATTCGAATGGAAATTCTTTTTCAACTTATGCTCCTAATGATCCAAATCTTATAGAAAAATTATCAGAGAAAGGTGTGAGTATTTCAGCAGCACCTTTAGATGAAAAAATGCCTTCATTGTTTGGTGTGCTTTTATCATGGTTCCCAATGTTGCTGCTTATTGCAGTATGGATTTTCTTCATGAGACAAATGCAAGGTGGCAAAGGTGGAGCGATGGGATTTGGAAAATCAAAAGCTAAAATGATGAATGAATTAAAAGGAAAGGTTACTTTTAATGATGTTGCTGGTGTAGAGGAAGCTAAAGAAGAAGTAGAAGAAATGGTAGAATTTTTAAAAGATCCTAAAAAATTTAGTAGGTTGGGTGGTAAAATTCCAAGAGGAGCTTTACTTGTAGGTCCTCCAGGAACTGGTAAAACTTTATTAGCAAGGGCAATTGCAGGTGAAGCAGGTGTTCCGTTTTTCACTATTTCAGGTTCTGATTTTGTTGAGATGTTTGTTGGAGTAGGAGCATCTAGAGTAAGAGACATGTTTGAACAAGGTAAAAAAAATTCTCCATGTATTATTTTTATAGATGAGATAGATGCTGTTGGAAGAAGTAGAGGGGCAGGTCTAGGTGGTGGAAATGATGAGAGAGAACAAACCTTAAACCAGTTATTAGTTGAAATGGATGGTTTTGATACAAATGAAGGTGTCATTATTATAGCTGCAACAAACAGACCAGATGTGCTTGATCCAGCTTTATTGAGACCAGGAAGGTTTGATAGACAGGTAGTGGTTTCAAACCCAGATATTATTGGAAGAGAAAAAATTTTAAAAGTTCATGTAAAAAAAATAAAAATGGCGCCAGATGTTAATTTAAGAACAATTGCAAGAGGCACGCCAGGATTTTCAGGAGCTGATCTTGCAAATATTGTTAATGAGGCAGCTTTGTTAGCAGCGAGAAAAAATAAGAGGATAGTCACATTACTAGAATTTGAGGAAGCAAAAGATAAAGTTATGATGGGTGCTGAAAGACGTTCAATGGTCATGACAGAAGATGAGAAAAAATTAACTGCATATCATGAAGGTGGACATGCTTTAGTATCATTTAATATGCCAAGTTATGATCCTATACATAAAGCTACTATTATACCAAGAGGAAGAGCTCTTGGAATGGTAATGAACTTACCTGAAAGAGACAAACACGGTTATTCAATAAAATATCTTAAAGCAAGATTAGCTGTTTGTTTTGGAGGAAGAGTGGCTGAAGAATTAATTTTTGGAAAAGATAATATATCTACAGGAGCAGGCGGAGGAAATGGGTCTGATATTAATCAGGCTACACAGTTAGCAAGAGCAATGGTAACAAAATATGGAATGAGTGAAGAAATGGGTCCAGTTGAATATGGGGAAAACCAAGAAGAGGTGTTTTTGGGAAGATCAGTTACTCAAACTCAATCGGTATCAGAAGAAGTTGCTCAGAAAATTGATAAAGAAATAAGAAAGCTTGTAGATGAAGGATATAACAAAGCTAAAGAAATTTTAACAGAAAAAATTGATGATTTACATAAAATTGCAAAAGCTCTAATAACTTATGAGACTTTAACTGGTGAAGAAATAGAGAATATAATTAATAAAAATTTATATCCTAAAGATAAAATTTTAGATAATCCAGAATCAAAAGATGATCAAGATTCAGCTTTGGGCGCGATGGGTTTGAAACCAAAAATTGTTCATTAATAAATAATGCCAAGATATTACACAAGAGCGTGTAATTTCTACTTCGGTAAACAATCAAAAATTTTAGTAAATAAAAAACAATCTATCCCTTTACATCAGATTAAAGAAATATCTTTTGATCATGTTGAGATAATTACAAGAAAAAAAATTAGAAAAATTTCAATAAATAAAATAAAAAATTTATCAAAAAAAATAAAAACAAAAATAAATTCAGATTTAAAAAAAATTAGGTCAAAAAAATCAAATTTTTCAAATTTTAATTTTAAAAAAATTCCAAATATATTAGGTGTTTTAAATCTAACTCCTGATAGTTTTTCTGATGGAGGAAAATTTAACAAAAAAAATAAGGGCGTCAGGCATGCTATCAATTTATATAAAACCGGTGCTTCGTTAGTAGATGTTGGTGGAGAATCTACAAGACCAGGAGCGAAGGAAGTAAATAAAAATCAAGAATGGTATAGAATTAATAAGATATTAAAATTAATTGTAAAAAAAATACCAATATCTTTAGATACAAGAAAATCTGCAATTATGGAAAATGGTATTAGAATGGGGGTTAAACTTATTAATGATGTTTCGGGATTAAGCCATGATCCTAAAACAATAAATGTTTTAAAAAAGTATAAAATTCCATTTGTAATACAGCATTCAGTTGGGACACCAGAAAATATGCAAAAGAAACCAATATATAAGAATGAATTGTTAGATATATATGATTATTTTGAAGATAAGATTAAGTTAATAAGGTCTAAAGGTATTAAACATAATAATATAATTTTAGACCCTGGAATTGGATTTGGAAAAAATTTGAAACATAATATGAATCTTATAAGAGGTGTTTCTATTTTTCATTCATTAGGTTTTCCTATACTAGTAGGCAATTCAAGAAAAAGATTTATTAAAGATATATCAAAAAGAAATGATAGCGAAACAAGGATCGGTGGAACTATGGCTTCTTCAATTTATTTAATGATGCAAGGAATTCAGATTTTAAGAATTCATGATGTTAATGAAGTTATGCAAGGTATTAAAGTTTTTAATCAGATAATCAGAAATTAATGGCGAAAAAATATTTTGGAACAGATGGAATAAGAGGACCTGTTAATAGCAAATATATTAATGGAGATATGTTCTTTAAATTTGGACTTGCTAGTGGAACATACTTTAAATCTCAAAAAAAAAGAAAACAAACAGCAATAATTGCAAAAGATACGAGATTGTCAGGATATACACTTGAACCAGCTCTTGTATCAGGTTTGGCTTCAGCTGGTATGCATGTTTATACCCTAGGACCTTTGCCGACTAATGGGCTGGCTATGTTGACAAAAGAAATGAAGGCTAATATGGGTATCATGATTACCGCCTCTCACAATCCACATTTTGATAATGGTTTAAAATTGTTTGGTCCTGATGGAATGAAATTGTCTGATAAAATAGAAAAAAAAATTGAAGGACTTATAGATAAGAAAATCTCAAAAAACCTTTCGAATTCTAAAAAATTAGGAAGAGTAAAAAGATTGGAAACGGGTACCAAAAATTATATTAAAATATTAAAAAGAAATTTTACAAAAGAGTTTAATTTAAGAGGACTAAGAATTGTAATTGATTGTGCAAATGGCGCTGGTTACAAGGCAGGTCCTGAATTATTGAGATCACTAGGAGCTAAAGTCATATCAATTGGTGTTACACCAAATGGTTTAAATATTAATGATAAAAGTGGATCAACTTTTCCAAGAAAAATTAGATCTGCTGTAAAAAAATATAAAGCTCATATTGGAATATCTTTAGACGGAGATGCTGATAGAATTATTATGTGTGATGAGAAAAGCAATATAATAGATGGAGATCAAATTATAGCCGCTTTAGCAACAAGATGGAAAAATAAAAAAATGTTAAAAGGAGGAGTTGTTGGAACATTAATGTCAAATTATGGTTTAGAAAAATACTTTAAATCTAAAGGGATAAAATTTTTGAGGGCAAATGTTGGAGATAGATATGTTAAAGAAAAAATGCAAAAATATAATTTTAATTTAGGTGGTGAACAATCGGGACATATTATTTTAGGTAAATTTGCAACTACCGGAGATGGTTTGTTAGTAGCTTTAGAAGCTCTTTTTGCTTTAAGAAAAGGAAAAAAGGCAAGTGAATTTTTTGAACAATTTAAGAAAACACCTCAACTTTTAAAAAATATTGACGTAAAAAATAAAAATATTATTAACAAACCAAAGATAAAAAAAATTATAAAAAATGCAGATAAATTAATTAAAGGTAAAGGCAGAATTTTAGTAAGAAAATCAGGTACAGAGTCTAAAATTAGAGTAATGGGAGAAAGCGAAAACAAAGCTCTTCTATATAAATGTGTGAACATGATTACGAAAAAAATTAAATAAATTGAAACCTAATTCAAAAATTTTAATTATTGCAGGATCTGACTCGTCTGGTGGAGCAGGTATTCAAGCTGATATAAAAACTATCACTGCTCTTGGTTCTTATGCAATGACAGCAATAACAGCAGTTACATCACAAAATACCACAGGTGTAAAATCAATTGTTGGGATTAATCCAAAAGAAATTTTTAATCAAATTATTTATAGTTGTAATGATATAAGACCTGATGCAATAAAAATTGGCATGCTGCATTCTTCAGAGGTTATTAGAATGGTACTAAAAGCTTTGAATGTAATTAAAGTTAAAAAAATCGTATTAGATCCAGTAATGGTTGCCAAAGGAGGGGCTAAACTGATAGATAGTAAAGCTATTCAATTTTTAAAATTAAAACTAATTAAAAAAGTATCACTTATTACGCCAAATATTCCTGAGGCAGAAATTTTAACTAACACAAAAATTATAACAAAAGAGGATATGATTTTTGCCGCTAATAAACTTATAGGTTTAGGGGCTAAAAATGTACTTATAAAAGGTGGTCATTTAAAACATAAAAATGTATTAGATATTTTAATAAACACAAAAGATCTAAAGATCTTCAAAAGCGAGCGTCACAAAACAAAGAATACTCATGGTACAGGCTGTACTTTATCCAGCTCAGTTACAACTTTTTTATCATGTGGAAAAACAGTAAAGAAATCTTGTGAGCTTGGAATTAAGTATGTAAATTCTGCAATAAAATCAAACCCTAAATATGGAAAAGGTAATGGCCCAATTAACCATCTCACTTCCTTAAAAGTAAACAGAAAATTTAAATAATGAAAAATATAGTCGTTGTTGGATCTCAATGGGGTGACGAAGGTAAAGGAAAAATTGTTGATTGGTTGTCTGAACAGGCCGATGTAGTAATAAGATTCCAAGGAGGTCACAATGCTGGACATACTTTAGTGATTGACGGTGTTACATATAAATTGAGACTGCTGCCATCTGGAATAGTTAGAAAAGGTAAAATATCAATTATTGGCAATGGAGTTGTCGTAGATCCATGGGCTTTATTAGAGGAAATAGAGGAAATTAAATCTAAAGGCGTAGAAGTAAATGTAAATAATTTTATTATTTCTGAGTCTGCAAATTTAATTTTGCCTTTTCATAGAGAAATGGATGAGATTAGAGAGGATGCTGCAGGAAAAAGCAAAATAGGAACTACAAGACGTGGAATTGGACCTGCATACGAAGATAAAGTTGGAAGAAGATCTATTAGAGTTATGGATCTAAGATCTGAAAAAAATTTAGATCAAAGACTAGACTCTGTATTAGTTCATCATAATGCGATTAGAAAAGGTCTAGGAAAAAAAAATTTTTGAAAAAGCTAAGCTCAAACATGATTTGCTTAAAATAGCACCAAAAATATTAGAATTCTCTCAGCCAGTTTGGTTTAAGATTGATCAATTTAAAAAACAAAAAAAAAAAATTTTATTCGAAGGAGCTCAAGGTATATTGCTTGATGTAGATCATGGAACTTATCCATTTGTAACTTCATCTAATACTGTTGCTTCAAGCGCAGCGACAGGTACTGGTTGTGGTCCTAATTCAATAAATTATGTTCTTGGCATTACAAAAGCTTACACAACAAGAGTTGGAGAAGGCCCTTTTCCTACGGAGTTAACAGATGATATCGGTGAACTTTTAGGAACACGCGGTAAAGAATTCGGAACCGTTACAAGCAGAAAAAGAAGATGTGGGTGGTTTGATGGTGTTTTAGTTAGGCAAACTATTAAAGTTTCAGGAATTGATGGTATCGCTTTAACAAAATTAGATGTACTTGATGAATTAGATGAAATTAAAATGTGTGTTGCATATGATCTTGATGGCAAAAGATTAGATTATTTACCTGCTGCTGTAGAAGACCAGATAAAAATAAAACCAATTTATGAAACTTTTCCAGGCTGGAAAGTTTCTACAGGTGGAGTCAAAAATATGGATTCGTTACCCGAAAATGCAAAAAAATATATTTTTGCAGTAGAAGATTTTATTGGTGCAAAAGTTTCAAGTATTTCAACTAGTCCAGAAAGAGATGATACTATCTTAATTGAAAACCCTTTTGAAGTTTAGTTTGCGGGCAAAAGATTTTTTGATTTAGCTAATAGAAGCATATGCTTTTGGAGTTTTTCAAATGCTTTATTTTCAATCTGTCTAACTCTTTCTCTGCTAATTTTATATTTTTTACTTAAATCCTCTAGTGTAGTTGGTTCATCATTTAGTCTTCTAGAGTATAAAATTTCTCTTTCTCTATCGTTAAGAACTTTAATGGAGTCTTTTAATAAATCTTTTCTTTGCTCCATTTCCTCGTGGTGAGCAAATTTTAAATCATGATCAAGTTCTTTATCAACCAACCAGTCTTGCCATTCATCGCCATCTTCTCCAACTTGAGCATTTAGCGAGAACTCCTTCCCAGAAAGTCTTCTATTCATTGAAACGACTTCTTCTTTACTCACATCGAGCTTATTAGCTATATGATCAACATGCTCATCTCTTAAGTCTCCTTCAGTCTCTGGAGAAATTTGATTTTTAATTTTTTTTAAATTAAAAAATAATTTTTTTTGAGCGGTAGTAGTTCCAATTTTGACTAAACTCCAAGATCTTAAAATATATTCTTGAATAGAGGCCTTAATCCACCACATTGCATAAGTTGCCAATCTAAAACCTTTTTCTGGTTCAAATTTCTTAACAGCTTGCATAAGACCTACATTTCCTTCTGAAATCATTTCATTAATAGGTAAACCATATCCTTTGTAGCCCATAGCAATCTTTGCAACTAATCTTAAGTGACTAGTGACTAGTTTTTCTGCAGCTTTAATATTACCAGTTGTTTTCCAATTTTTTGCTAGCATATATTCCTCTTCTGCAGCTAACATCGGAAATTTTTTAATCTGCTCTAGATATGCAGATAACCCACCTTCATTAGAAAGGGTTGGCAGATTGTTACTCATTGTTGTACTCATAGAGGTGTTTATTTAATTAATTATAGAAAATTTTCAATAATTTATTCTTCAGTGTTTCTAAGCATTTTTAGAATATTATTTAGATCTTGTGGCAAAAGTGAGGAAAAAATCATCTGTTTTTTAGTGCGTGGATGCATAAATCCTAAAGTTTTTGCATGCAGGAATTGTCTATTTAATTTAGTTATAGAATTTTGAATATCTAAATCAATATTTTTTAATTTTTTATATTTTTTTTTATATTTATTATCTCCAACTAAACTATTACCTTTGTAATTCATATGAACTCTTATTTGATGTGTTCTTCCTGTTTCTAATTTACATTCAACTAAACTTAAAGTTGGTGTTTTCTGATTTTCAAAAATTTCAAGTGTTTTATAATTTGTTATAGCTTTCTTCCCTTTAGAACTACTAACTTCCATAAGTTGTCTATTTTTTGAACTGCGAGTTATAAATGTTTCAATCCTTCCTGTAGATGGTCTTAATTTTCCCCATATTAAAAGTTGATATTCTCTTATAATTGTATGATCACTAAATTGTTTTGATAAATTTTCATGAGTTTCATTGTTTTTTGCAATTACAACTAAACCAGATGTATTTTTGTCAATTCTATGAACAATACCAGGTCTTAACTCATCACCTATATTTGATAAAGAATTCTTATCATAATACATCAATGCATTAACGATTGTTTTATCATAATTTCCAGCACCTGGATGCATGATTATTCCAGCAGGTTTATTAATAACTAATAGATCATTATCTTCGTATATTATTTCTAATTTAAATTCGTAGGGTTTAAGGGATGCTATTTCAGGCTCTGGGATCTTAAGATTTATATTGTCACCAATTGAGACTTTTTTTGATGGACTTTTAATTATTTCATTATTTAATGTTAACTTATCTTTTAAAATTAAATTTTTAATTCTAGTTCTACTAATTAATTCCTCTCTTTTGTTAATTAAAACATCAACCCTTAAATTCTTCTCATTCTCTTTGACTATAAAATTAATGTTTTTTTCCATAAAATATAATATTAATACTATATGCGCTTGTAGCTCAACTGGATAGAGCGCCTGACTTCGGATCAGGAGGTTCTGGGTTCAACTCCTAGCAGGCGCACCACTAGCTTATTCACCTATATTTATTAAAGTTCCTTTATCTCTTGCTTTGTCGAAAGAGTAATAAAATACAGATATTGACAAAATTAAATAAAAACCGTTTAGATAGATTGCATTAATGATATTTTCATAATTTACCATTCCATTGACTAAGATATTTCTAGTCTCCTCAAAAATATAAACTAATGGAAGTGCGAAAGCGATTGTTTGGAAGATCCCTGGTAGTATTTCAACTGGATAGTAAATACACCCAAAAGGTGCTAACAAAAACATGGTTGACCATGCAATATTTTCAAAAGATGGTCCAAATCTTAACAATCCTGCTGAAACAAAAAGACCAAGTGTTATTCCAAATAAATACAAACTCAAGAAAAGAAATGCTAAAGGAAGACCAAGTTTTAGTAAAGATATACCAAACAATGGAGAAGTTAATAGTATAGCTGGGATCAATCCAATTAATGCTCTTATTAAAGCAGTAAAAACTAGAGAGATAATTATCTCACTAATTTTCATTGGCGCAATAAATAGGTTTGTAAAATTTCTGCTCCAAATCTCCTCCAAAAATAACATATTAAAGCCAATACTGGTTCTAAATAAAAAATCATATAGAATTGCACATGAAAGAATAACTCCAACTGCACCACTATAATAAGAGCTGTGAGCTGCAAAAAAATTAGAGATAAATCCCCAAAGAGTAATTTGAATTGAAGGCCAATATATTAAATCTAATATTCTTGGAAATGATCTAGTTATTAAATAAAAGTGTCTCAAAAAAAGACCGTAAATTCTAATTAAATTCATTTTTATTTTCTCGCAATTTCTAAAAATACTTCCTCTAAATTTCTTCTTCCATATTTTGTTATTAACTCTTCTGGTGTTCCTCTATCCACTATTAAACCATCTTTCATCATTAAAACAGAATTACATAATCTTTTTACTTCTTCCATATTATGAGAGGCAAGCAATACAGATATTTTTTTTTCCTTTTTGTAATCTTCTAAAAATGATCTTACAAAATCACCAGTTTCAGGATCTAATGAAGCAGTGGGTTCATCCAACAAAAGTACCGTTGGATCATTTATTAAAGCTTTAGCAAGACTTACCCTATTTTTTTGTCCAGAAGAAAGTTCTCCAGTAATTTTGTTTAAAAGATCTTTTAATCTAAGTTTATTTGCAAGGTAATCTATTCTGTCATTTAAATTTTGAATATTATATAGTTTTCCATAAACAATTAAATTTTGTTTAACTTTAAGTTTTTTAGGCAATTCAATATAGGGTGAAATAAAATTCATTTTATGAAGAAGAGAAATTTTATTTTTTTCAATATTCTCTTCGTTGATTAAAACCTCACCACTGCTTGGTTTTAATAATCCTAAAATCATTCCAATAGTTGTAGTTTTTCCACATCCATTTGGTCCTAAAAGACCAACCATTTCATTTTCATTAATTTTAAAATTTATATTATCCACTGCTTTTTTATCTTTATATTTTTTTGATAAATTGATTACTTCAATAGAATTTGTCATTAATATCTAGAGGCTCTCTTTAATCTATCGTTAATTGTTTTACCAAGACCTTTGTTTGGTATTGTTTCAACAGCAATCTTTTTAAAACCGTCGTTTTTAATTTTTCTTAAAGTTGAGTATAAATTCTTTGCAGCCTCCTCTATATTTTTCACTTTTGATAAATAATAATAGTTTTTTAATTTTGATTTTCTTTTTTTAATTAATAAATAGGCCTCGTTTTTTTGTGGTTTTTTAACATTGACTCTTAAAGGTATCCCAGGCGAGTAATGTAACGGAAATAGACCAGGTGATAATTTTTTTTTTGAATTTGTTCTAACAAATAATTTTTTTTTTAAAACATTTTCAATTTTTTTAGAATCTAGGCCTCCATATCTTAAAAGTGTGGGTTTTTCTAAAAGATTTAATATTGTGGACTCAACTCCTATTTGACTTCTTCCTCCACTCAAAACATATTTTATTTTTGAACCAAATTCCTCTTTTACATCAGATGGTTTAACGGGACTTAATCTTGAAGATATATTTGCGCTAGGTGCAGCTACTGGATAATCTAAATTTTTTAATAAATTTCTGAACAATTTATGTTTAGGAAAACGTACAGCAATACTTTTTTTTTTATTAGTGACAAATTTTGATATTTTTGATTTATTTTTTAATTTCAAAACATAAGTTATTGGACCTGGAGAAAATTTTTTGTAAAGTTTTACCAAATTATCATTTATATCACAGTCTTCCTTAAGTCTTTGAATATCGTAATAATGTACAATAAGTGGATTGTTAAATGGTCTTTTTTTAAGACTAAATATTTTCTTAACTGCACTATTTGAGTACGCGTTTGCGGCTAATCCATAAACAGTTTCTGTTGGTACCGCAATACAATGATTATTATCTAAATATTTTTTTGCTTTTTTGATATTTGATTGAATAGATTTCATGTATTAATAATTATTATTATATGAAAGATAAAATATTACCACTTGATTATGATCAGTACTCAATTGAGGAGCTTACAGAAAAAGCAAATAAGATTATAGCGTCTTTAGAAAAGGAAAACGATTTAAACAATTCAACTGACAGTTATCAAGAACTTATAAAATTAAATAATATTATTGAAAAGAAATTTCATAAAAATTTTAAATCCATTGGGGAAGAGACAAATAAAAAGATTAAAGAGATAACTAAAAAATGAAAAAAAAGCTTAATAAAATAGCTAAGGATACAAATATATTTCTTAAACAATATATTAATTCGCAAAAATACTCTCAACTAATGTCACCCATGAAGTATGGTTTATTTCCAGGTGGAAAAAAAATAAGGTCTAAAATCTTAATCGACTTAGGGTCATTATTTTCAATAGATTATAGAACATTGATAATAGTTGGTTCGGCCGTTGAATGTATTCATGCTTATTCACTTATTCATGACGATCTACCCTGCATGGATGATGATGAAATAAGAAGAGGAAAACCTTCAACTCACATCAAATTTGGTGAGTCTACAGCAGTTCTAGCAGGAAATTCATTACTGACTTTAGCATTTGAAATTTTATCAAATCCTAAATTAAAATTAAATGAAAAGATTAAAATCAACCTAATAAAAAAATTATCAGAATGCTCAGGTCATTTAGGAATAGCTGGTGGGCAATATTTAGATTTAAGTTATGAGAGAAAAAAAATATCAAGGAATAAAATATTAGAAATGGAAATAAAAAAAACTGGAATGTTATTTAGTTTTTGTTGTGCAGCTCCAGCAATAATTAAGAAAAAAACAATTCAAGAAATTAAATTTTTTGAAAATATTGGATCAAAAATTGGTCTATTATTCCAAATAGCTGACGATTTAATTGATCTGAAAAGTAATTCAAAGGAAGCTGGGAAAAAAACAGGAAAAGATCAAAAAAAAGGCAAGGCAACACTCATAAATTTAATAGGCTATGATGACTCACTTAAGTATTGTGATAAGATAATAAAAGATATTAATAAGAATTTAAAAAAATATGGTTCAAGATCTAAAGAAATAAATGAAACATTAAGCTATATATTGAATAGAAAAAAATGAAAAAAAATTATCAATTTTTAAATAATATCAACTTTCCATCGGATTTAAGAAAATTGTCTGAAGATAATTTACAAAAAGTAGCAGATGAGGTGAGGGAGGAAATGATAAGTGCTGTTTCAGAAACAGGAGGTCACCTTGGTGCTGGTTTGGGCGTAGTTGAATTGACAGTTGCACTTCATTATGTTTTTGATACACCAAATGATAAATTAATATGGGATGTTGGCCATCAATCTTACCCACATAAAATTTTAACTGGAAGAAAAGATAAAATTAGAACTTTACGGCAAGGCGATGGTTTATCAGGTTTTACAAAAAGATCTGAAAGTGAGTATGACCCATTTGGAGCAGCCCATAGTTCAACATCTATTTCGTCTGCACTAGGAATAGCAGAGGCAAATAAATTAGAAAATAAATCTTCAAATGTAATAGCTGTAATAGGTGATGGAGCAATTAGTGCAGGTATGGCTTATGAAGCCATGAATAATGCTGGGGCATCTAAAACAAAAATAATTGTTATTTTAAATGATAACGACATGTCAATTGCAAAACCAGTTGGAGCAATGAGAACTTATTTGGCAAAATTATTTACTGGTAAAATATATTTTAGTCTTAGAGAAACCTTAAAGTTAATTACATCTGCATTTTCAAAAAGATTTAGTGCTAAAGCAGGAAAAGCAGAAGATTTTTTCCGTTCAGCTGTTACCGGAGGTACATTGTTTAGTTCACTTGGTTTTTATTATGCAGGTCCTATAGATGGTCATGATTTATCAAGCTTAGTTCCAATTTTAAAAAACGCAAAAGAATCAAGACATGAGGGTCCTATAATGATTCATATTAAAACTCAAAAAGGAAAAGGTTATTCTTATGCAGAAAAAGCAAATGATCATTATCATGGAGTGTCAAAATTTAATGTTGAGACTGGCGAACAAATAAAGAGCAAATCAAACCTTCCAGCTTATACAAAAGTATTTGCAAACGCGTTAGTTAAACATGCCAAAAAAGATAGCAAAATAATAGGAATAACAGCAGCGATGCCAGGAGGGACAGGTATGGATATTTTTGGAAAGGAGTTTCCAAATAGAATGTTTGATGTAGGAATAGCAGAACAACATGCTGTAACTTTTGCAGCCGGTCTAGCAACTGAGGGATACAAACCATATGCTGCAATTTATTCTACATTTTTACAGAGAGCATATGACCAGGTTGTTCACGATGTTGCCATCCAAAGTTTACCAGTTAGATTTGCGATTGATAGAGCAGGATTAGTTGGTGCTGATGGATCAACACATGCCGGTTCATTTGATATAACTTACTTATCAACTTTGCCTAACTTTGTTGTAATGGCAGCAAGTGATGAAGCTGAACTAGTTAAAATGATTAATACCTCAGTAGATATAAATGATAGACCTTCAGCAATTAGATATCCAAGAGGAACTGGGGTAGGTGTTGATCTCCCATCAATAGACGAAAAAATTGAAATTGGCAAAGGGAGAGTCGTTCAACAAGGGACACAAGTTTGTGTTTTAAACCTTGGCACTCGACTTGAAGAATGCAAGTTAGCTGCAGAGGAATTAAAAGCAAAAGGAGTTTCAACAACTTTGATAGACGCCAGATTTGCTAAGCCTTTAGACGAAGAACTTATACTAAAATCTGCTAAGGAACATGAGATTATGATAACCGTTGAAGAAGGATCAATAGGTGGTTTTGGTTCTCATGTTAAAAATTTGTTAGCTGAAAGAGGAGTATTTGATAAAGGTTTAAAATTTAGATCAATGACTTTACCAGATGAATTTATTGAACAAGACGATCCAAAAAAAATGTATGATAAAGCTGGATTAAATAGTTCTCAAATTTCTAAGAGAATTGCTGATATTTTGTTTCAAAAAGAGTCAATAAGAGTTGTGAAAAATTAATTTAAGCTAGCTACACTGGGCTTTATTCATTAAGTAGTGGTCAAGCAAAACACAATTCATCATAGCTTCACCAATCGGTACAGCTCTAATTCCTACACATGGATCATGTCTACCTTTAACAGATATTGAAGTATTTTTCCCAAATTTATTTATAGTTTTTCTACTAGTTAAAATTGACGATGTTGGTTTGACAGCAAAAGATGCGATAATTTCTTGGCCCGTTGAAATTCCACCGAGAATTCCTCCCGCTTTATTTGAATTGAATTTTAATTTATTTCCTTTTGAAGAAATTTCATCTGAATTTTGTTCTCCACTTAATTGTGCTGAGTTCATTCCTGCACCAATATTTACACCTTTAACTGCATTGATACTCATTAAACCTGAAGCTATGTCGGTATCCAATTTTGAATAAATTGGAGCACCTAAACCAACTGGTATACCTCTTGCTCTTATTTCAATCACTGCTCCACATGAGGATCCTGATTTTCTCACACTAAGCAAATATTTTTCCCATAATTTAATCATTGATTTATCTGGACAAAAAAATGGATTTTTTGAAATTACTTTATCGTTCCACTGATTTGTATCACATCCAAGAATTCCTAACTGAGTTACTGCACCAATAACTTTAAATTTTTTTCCTAATTTTTTTTGAAGTACAACTTTTGCTATTGCACCGGCTGCAACTCGTGCTGCGGTTTCTCTAGCAGAAGATCTGCCACCACCTCTATAGTCTCTAATTCCATATTTTTTAAAATAAGTAAAATCTGCATGACCTGGTCTGAATTTATCTTTAATATTACTATAATCTTTGGATCTCATATCTTTATTGTATATTATGAGAGAAATAGGCGTTCCTGTAGTTTTACCCTTAAATACTCCTGACAATATTTGAACTTTATCATCCTCTTTTCGCTGAGTTGTAAATTTAGATTGTCCTGGCTTTCTTTTGTCTAATTCTATTTGAATATCTTGCTCTTTAAGATTTATGTTTGGAGGACAACCATCAACAATACAACCAATCGCAGGCCCATGAGACTCTCCCCAAGTTGTGAAACGAAATAGCTTTCCAAAAGTATTAAATGACATTATTTATATTATATAGATTATTTTGTTTAAATTATGAATCAAAAAAACTCTTTAGGTCTTAATAGTTGCTTTCTTGATATAGATGATCCAATCCAATTATTTCAAGAATGGATGGAGGAAGCAAAGAAAACTGAGCCAAATGATCCAAACGCTGTTGCTTTGTCTACATCAAATAAAAACAACATTCCTTCAGTTAGAATGGTTTTACTTAAAGATTTCAACAAAGATGGATTTGTATTTTATACTAATTTAAATAGTCAAAAGGGAAATGAATTAAAAGAAAATCCATATGCTGCGATGTGTTTCCATTGGAAAAGTCTCCTAAGACAAATAAGAATTAATGGAAAGGTGTCATTAGTTTCCGATCAGGTTGCAGATGAATATTATTCATCTAGAGCGTATGAAAGTCGAATAGGAGCATGGGCTTCTAAGCAAAGTGAAGAATTAAATTCACGAGAACAATTGTTAAAATCTATACAAGATTACAAAAAAAAATATACCAATAAATTAGATGTACCAAGACCAAGTCACTGGTCTGGATGGACTCTATCTCCAGACAGTATTGAATTTTGGCTAGATGGTGAGAATAGAATCCATGAAAGATTAAAATACGATAAAGATAACTCTGGGAAGTGGATAAAGTCTTTATTAAGTCCTTAAAAATTTCTTGATAAACTAAATGATGTTAATCTTTTAAGAATATTTTTTTCTTCAGAGTCTTTAAATACACTAAGAGAATTTGAAGCTAAATTTATGTAGTGCTGTGCTTTTTGATAGCATTCCTGAATTATTTTATACTTATTTATAAGAGCAATAATTTCATTAAAGTCATCATTTGTTCTTAATTCTTTTTTAAACATATTTGATAAAATTTTCTTTTCATCATTTCCTAATTTTTGAAAAAGTAAAATTATTGGTAAGGTAATTTTTCCCTCAAAAAAATCTTGACCAATTTTTTTTCCAAATAGTTTGAGCTCAGCATTATAGTCTAGTGTGTCATCTGCTATTTGAAAAGTTAATCCCAAGTTTCTTCCATAAAATTCTAAAGCATCTTTTTCTTTATTTTCTGCATCAGATAAAATTGCACCAACTTTAGTTGCTGCTGCAAACAACTCAGCAGTTTTAGCTGAGATTATTTTTAAATATGTTTCCTCCAGCATATCAACTTCACCTTTGTGTTGGAGTTGTAGAACTTCTCCTTGAGCAATTTTAGATGAAGTGGAAGATAATAATTTTAAAACTTCTAGGTTTCCGTCATCTACCATCATTTCAAAACATCTACTCAATAGATAATCTCCTATTAAAACTGACGAATGATTACCCCAAACCTTGTTTAGAGTTTCTTTCCCTCTTCTAACAGTGCCTTCATCAATTACATCATCATGCATCAACGTTGCGCTGTGAATCAGTTCTACACATGCAGCTAAATTTATATCTCTAGAGCCTTTAGAGTAACCGCATAATTTTGCACTACCCAACGTTAATAAAGCTCTTAGTCTTTTTCCTCCCGTTTCTATGTGATAATCTGTCATTTTTTGAACCAGTTGTACGTCACTAGATAATTTTGATTTTATTTTTTCTTCGGTTAAAACCAATTTTTCTTCAACCGAGTCTTTAAGCTGAAAATATGAATCATTTATCTGATTTTTAAGCTGTACAACTGTTCCCATAACATTTTTAAATTAGTATAATTTGTTTATATATATTACTTATCAATTGACGCACCAGTTTCTTCAATTATAAGTAGTCTTTATATTCAATAAATAATTCTATAAGACTTACCTATGTTCTCTTTTTTTAAAAAGAAAAAAATTGTTGCTCACTTAAAATTAAGTGGGGTCATTGGTAATGCTGGAAAATTTAAACAAGGTATTGATTTTGCAGGTCAAGAAGAATTAATTAAAAAGGCTTTTTCTCTGAAAAAAGCGGCATGTGTTGCTATATCAATCAATTCTCCAGGAGGATCACCAGTTCAATCTCATTTAATCTACAGTTTTATTAGACAACAAGCAAAAAAACACAAAAAGAAAGTTATTGTATTCGCTGAAGACGTAGCAGCTTCTGGAGGTTATTTGATTTCTTGTGCTGGGGATGAAATTTATGCAAATTCAAGTTCAATAATTGGATCTATAGGAGTGATATATTCTTCTTTTGGATTTACTGAGTTGATAAAAAAAATTGGGGTTGAAAGAAGAGTTCACACTGCTGGTAAAAATAAAAGCACACTTGATCCATTTTTAGAAGAAAAAAATGAGGATATTGAAAGATTAAAAAATATTCAATTGGATCTTCATAAAGACTTTATAGATGTTGTTGAAAAAAGCAGAGGATCAAAATTAAATAAATCTGATGTAGAACTTTTTTCAGGTGAGTTTTGGTCAGGCAGTAAAGCAAAAAATTTAGGATTGATTGATGGAATAGGTAACGCACATGAAATATTAAAAGAGAAATTTGGTGAGGATGTAATTATTAAAAAATTTGAAAAATCAAAAGGATGGTTAAGTCAAAAACTTTCTTCATCTAGCAATCAAGTAGATCAAATAGCAAGTATTTTAGATGAAAGATCAATTTGGCAAAGATATGGTTTCTAAAGCAAAAAAAGAAAAAAAAAAAATTCAAACATTCCAAGAAACAATTTTAAATCTTCAGAAATTTTGGAGTAAAAAGGGATGCATTATTCTTCAGCCTTACGATATGGAGGTTGGTGCAGGAACTTTTCATCCAGCTACCACCCT
Organism: uncultured Pelagibacteraceae bacterium; assembly: GCA_902541745.1. Lineage (GTDB taxonomy): Bacteria > Pseudomonadota > Alphaproteobacteria > Pelagibacterales > Pelagibacteraceae > Pelagibacter. The sequence continues at coordinate 24,107 of CACBRW010000014.1, forward strand.
AAGATCACTTGGAGCCAAACCATGGAAAGCAGCTTACGTACAACCATCAAGAAGACCTACAGATGGAAGATATGGGGATAATCCAAACAGATTACAACATTATTATCAATTTCAAGTTTTAATTAAACCCTCACCTGAAAATATAAAAAAACTTTATCTAAATAGTTTATCTACTATAGGTATAGATCATAATGATCACGATATAAGGTTTGTTGAAGATGATTGGGAAAGTCCAACATTAGGTGCTGCAGGATTAGGATGGGAAGTATGGTGTGATGGAATGGAAATTACTCAATTCACCTATTTTCAACAAATGGCTGGATTTGATTGTAAACCTGTATCAGTTGAAATCACTTATGGCTTAGAAAGAATTTGCATGTTCACTCAAAAAGAAAAAAATGTTTATGATTTATTGTGGAATGATGAAGGTGTAAAATATCACGAAGTTTTTCACCAAGCTGAAAAAGAATTTTCAGCGTACAATTTTGAACATGCTAATGTAGAAACACTTTTGAAAATGTTTGAAATGCATGAATCTGAGGCAAAAGATTTGGTAGAAAAAAAAATTTCTTTACCGGCATATGATCAATGTTTAAAAGCAAGTCATGTCTTTAATATTTTAGATGCAAGAGGTGCAATCAGTGTTGCACAAAGAGCTGGTTACATTTCTAGAATAAGAGATATTACAAAATCTGCAGCAGGTGTTTGGTTAGCTAGTCAAAAATAATGTCAGAGTTTTTTTTAGAA
>CACBRW010000015.1 GCA_902541745.1 uncultured Pelagibacteraceae bacterium
GCAGTTATAAGCCCGCAATAGGATCAAATCGGCAACTTATTTCTAGCATAATATCTACATATTTCAAGCTAAATATAAAATTGACTTTGTAATTATTAATAGTATTAATCCTCGCACAATGACAAAATTCACTAAAAAAGACCAATTAAATTCATCTTGGTATGAAATAGACGCGAAGAATGCAGTAGTTGGAAGATTAGCAACTGTTGTTTCCAATATCATAAGAGGCAAGAACAAAACTACATACACACCTCATATGGACGATGGTGACTTTGTTGTTGTTAAAAATATTGAACAAGCAAAATTTACTGGAAAAAAATTTCAAGATAAAAAATATTACAGACACACTGGTCATCCAGGTGGAATTAAAGTTACAACACCTGAGAAACTTCATGAAAAAAAACCTGGAGAAACTTTAAAAATGGCAGTTAAAAGAATGTTACCTGGCGGAGTATTGGGGAGAAAACAATTAACAAAATTAAAAATTTATGCAGGAAATGAACACCCGCATTCAGCACAAAATCCGACTGTAATAGAGTTAGATAAATTAAACAGTAAAAATATAGCTAGAAACTAAAATGGAAAACACTCAATCAACATCAAAATCTCCAAAATTAAAATTAGATTTTAAAGATAGTAAATACGCTACTGGTAGAAGAAAAACATCAATAGCAAAAGTTTGGTTAAAAAAAGGTTCTGGCAAAATTTATGTAAATGGTAAATTATTTAGTGATTATTTTGCTGACGAAACTCATAAAATGCAAATTACAAGACCTTTTGAGATTATTAATCAGGCTACTGATTATGATGTAAGATGCAGTGTAAAAGGAGGAGGACCTACAGGCCAAGCAGGGGCAATGGTTCACGGTATTTCAAAAGCTTTAGTGTTATTTGATGAAAATCTAAAAGCCAACTTAAAGACAGAGAAACTTACTACCAGAGACTCAAGGGCAGTTGAAAGAAAAAAACCTGGTAGAAGAAAAGCTAGAAGAAGCTTCCAATTCTCTAAAAGATAATTTTTTTTTAATTTTTAACTGTTATAATATAAAATGCCTAAGCTTAATGCATTAGTTGCTGGATCAACTGGATATATTGGTGTTCAATTAATTAAATTATTAGTTAAACACAAATATATTAATATTAAATATCTTTGTGGAAACTCTTCTGTGGGTAAACACGTCAAATTTTACGATAAATCATTATCTAAATATAAATTACCTAAAATTTTAAGATTTAATAAAGAATTATTAAAAGACGTTCATGTTATTTTTACAGCACTTCCAAATGGAGAAGCGCAAGATATATCTAAACATTTAAGAAAAAATCATACTCTAATAGATCTTGCTGCAGATTTTAGATTAGAAAAAGCTTCTGATTATTTAAAGTGGTATAAACAAAAACATCGAGCAACTAATTTGATAAAAAAAAGTATTTATTTGCTTCCTGAAATAAATCGAAAAGAGATTAAAAAGTATAATATAATTTCATGCCCAGGATGTTATCCAACATCTATATTACTACCTCTATTTCCTTTATTTAAGAAAAATTTAATTAAATTAAATAATATTATAATTGATTCAAAATCAGGATATTCAGGCGCAGGTAGAGGAGTTCACAAAAAGTATAAAGGTAAAAATCTATATGAGTCTTTAAGCGCATATGGAGTTGGTTATCATCGTCACAATTCTGAAATAGACCAAATGTTAAGAAAATTTACTAAAAGAAAATTTCAATTTTGCTTTACACCTCACTTATCACCAATGTTCAGAGGTATTTTGAGTACTATATATGTAGATTTAGAAAATAATATTTCACAAACCAAAGTATTAAAAACATTAACTAATTTTTATAAAAATGAGAGTTTTATAAAAATATTAAAGTCTGACTCATTGTTAAGCACCAATGAAGTAATAAATACTAATAACTGTTATATTTCTGTGTGCAAATCTAAATATAAAAATAAAATAATCATTCTATCTGCTCTTGATAATTTGATTAAGGGTGGAGCAGGCCAAGCTGTACAAAATCTGAATAATAAATTTAATTTTTCTGAAAAGACTGGGTTAAAATGAGAAAATTTATAATAATTTTTTTTTCGTTAATATTGGTCAATTGTTCTTTAAACAAAGATTCTAAATATTGGACAGAAAATTCTATTGAAAGTAATACTAATCAAAAAAAATTAAATGAGATATTGAAAAAGTCAGACGATATAACATCAATGACATTAGAGGAATATGAGATTTATATAGATGAGTATACAAAAAAGAGTAAATATCCAGATATAAGTAAATGAGTAAATTAATTAATATTGCAGTGATAGGACTTGGCCAGGTCGGAAATTATTTGTTAAATGAACTAAATACAAAAAAGAGGGACATTGAGCTTAAAACAGGTAAGAGAATAAATGTGGTCGCTGTATCTGCAAGAAATATTAATAAAAAACGAAAATATAAAGTTAATAAAAAAATATTTTACAAAAATCCTTTAGATATTTTTAAAAAAAATAAAATTGATATATTATTTGAAGCAATTGGATTATCAGATGGTATTTCTAAAAAAGTTGTAGAAACTGCTTTAAAAAATAAAATTCATGTTATTACACCTAATAAAGCTTTGATATCAAAACACGGTAGCGAGTTAGCAAAAATTGCAGAAAAAAATAAAGTTAATTTAGAATTTGAAGCATCAGTTGCTGGAGGTATCCCAATACTAAGATCAATTAAAGAAGGATTAGCAACAAATAAAATATCAAAGGTTTATGGAATCCTGAACGGTACATCAAATTATATTTTATCTGAAATGGAAAACTCAAATGAAAATTTCGCAAACGTTTTAAAAAAAGCACAGATACTTGGGTATGCTGAGCCTGGTAATCCAAAATTGGACTTAAATGGTTTTGATGCATTTGCTAAAGTAAGAATTTTGTCTGCTTTAGCCTTTAATAGTAAAATTTCTAAACATAAATGTTTAATGGAAGGAATAGAAAAAATTGAATTAAAAGATATTAAAATTGCAAATCAATTAGATTTAAGAATAAAGCTACTGGGTATTTCTGAGTTAAAAAACAATCATCTTTTTGAAACTGTTCATCCATGTTTAGTGAGTAAAAAATCTTATATTGGCAATGTTAACGGTGTAATGAATGCAGTAATTCTGCAAGGTAAACCTGTTGGAGAATGTGTATTACAAGGTGAGGGAGCTGGACCAGGTCCTACTTCTTCATCATTACTTTCTGATTTATTATCAATTTTGCGTGGAAATATAAAAAATCCTTTCGGTGTTAGTGTTTCTAAGCTAAAATCTTTAAAGCCACATAATGTAAATAATTATGTAAATTCATTATATTTAAGATTTGAAGTAAAAGATAAGCCTGGTGTATTATCCGAAATAACTAATCGTTTAGCTAAATACAAAATTTCAGTCAAAAGGTTAATACAGACACCTGATAAGAAAAACAATAAGGCAACAATAGTTATTATAACTCATAAAACAACAGAAACTAATATTCATAATTGTTTGTCTATTTTCAAAAAAAATAAAAATATTTTAAAAACACCAACATTAATTAGATTGCTTGGTTGATGGATATTTACTTAAAACTTTTTGAAGTTTTATTTCCTGTATTTTTAATTATTGGTCTTGGCTATCATTTAGGAAAAAAGAATCCTAACTTTGACACGTCTTTTATTACTACTTATGCAGGTAGTTTTGGAACACCAGCTTTAGTAATTTTTGCTATCACGGCTGGTGGTGTAACTTTTGAGGTATTTAGTGAATATTTTGTATATTCTTTAATCCTACTTACGTTATTTGGAATAGTTGGGTTAATTTTCCTTATTCTAATGAAAAAGGATTATGTACGTGAGTTACCAACTTTTATTTTACCAAACACAGGCAATATGGGCATTCCAATTTGTTTGTTTGCTTATGGCGAGTTAGGTATGGGAATAGCAGCTGCAATTTCTTCTTTAGTCGTTTTGCTTCATTTTACACTTAATATATTTTTAGCTAAACGTGCGTTTGATTTTAAAATCATATTAAAAAGTCCCTCTTTTTACGCAATATTAATAACAGTATTATTTCTTTATTTTGAAATACCTTTTCCCCAATTTGTAATGAATACCGTTATGCTTTTAGCTTATGGTATGATTGTGATGATACTAATGTCTTTAGGTGTAGCTCTAACACAAATGAAAGTATTTTCTTTTAGAGATGCTTTAATTACTTCTTTTGGTCGAGTAATTATTGGTCCAATAATCGGTTTTGCTGTAATTGAAGTTTTTAATATATCTGGTGTAGCCGCTGGTGTTTTGCTGATCCAATCTTCAATGCCTAGTGCAATTTTATGTTATCTTGTTGCTTCAATGTATTCTCCAAAAGAAATTGTAGATAACATTTCTAGTACGATTGTAGTTTCTACTATTATGTCTCTAATTACTATTCCAATTACATTATTCTTCGCTTTAAAATACTTCTATTAAGAGATATCCTTCTCTTATGAAGGCTATAATTTTAAATGCATCTGCATGGATGATTGTTCCTGTAATGGATGCTTTTGCTAAATATTTAAGTTCATCTATGGATGTTTTACAGATAACATGGGCAAGATATTTTTTTACTGTAGTCTTTACATTATCCCTAATGCTTATTTTTTATAGGCATTCATTAGTTTGGACGAAAAAACCAGCCCTTCAATTAATTAGAGGATTAATTTTTGTTTTTTCTACTTATTTGTTCTTTTATGCAATATCGGAAATTTCACTTCCTAAAGCCTTAACCTTAGCATTTGTTGCTCCAATTTGTGTTACAGCCTTATCTCCATTTTTTTTAAATGAGAAAGTAGGGGTGAAGAGGTGGACCGCTGTATCATTAGGTTTTATTGGAACTTTAATTGTGATTAGACCTGGTTTTATTGAACTTAACTTGGCTACTATGGCTGCTTTAGGTAATGGAATTTGCTATGGATTTTATCTTATTATAACTAGGAAGCTCAGCACCTCTGATAATCCTCTTTTAACTCTTTTACTATCTGGTTTAATAGGAACTATAATAATTAGCCTATTTATGCCCTCAGTTTGGGTTTATCCTTCAACAAATCAGTGGATTTTGATGGCTTTAATCGGCTTGATAGCCTCTGTAGCGCACCTTTTCCTCATATTATCACTCAAATACGCAGATGCCTCTAAATTAGCTCCTTTGGGTTATACAGAGATCATTACAAATATACTTATTAGCTACTATTTTTTTCATGAGTTACCTGATAATTGGACTTATTTAGGTTTGTTTATTATTGTTCTTAGTGGTTTATATATTTCTAGAAGAGAATATTTGCTTACTCGTTCTAAATAATAGTAAATAAATATTTACTATTATATAATCTAATATATTAATATATAAATATAAATTATTGTAATTGTTGGATAAATTAATTATATTAATTAATATTAATTAAAATAAATCATTCAGTTGATACAGGAAAATTACAATTAATAGCTAATGTTTTAAATAAACAAAGTCAAAAATGACTAGTTTATAGGCAAAATAATGCACTATGCATAAAATTGTTTAATACCAATGGTTTTGTTAGCTAATTATGCACAAATTATAAAATTCTTATTGAACCAAGTGGGAAGGGGAACAAAAATTTTTAAAAAAATCTTATAAATTAGACGCTAAAATAAGCCTTGTTATCATTGAAAAGTAGAGCAATGCAGTTATAGAATATGTGTTTTAAACGTCCATAGAGGTGCTTTATTTTGTTATATTTAGATATATAGTACAACTGAAGGGTGTGTAACACTATTTATACTAAAATACGCTCAAATATTGAAAAAATATTGATTTTACTGGTGTTTTTGAGCATATAATAGGCCAAAAAAGCCACTAAATATCAACTTTTTCAGATCTCAATAAACGCAGCTTTGTCTTAATTCCACCTCTCCCTGAGTATCCACCAAGGCCTCCATCGGACCGAATTACTCTATGACATGGTATTTTGGGGGCATAAGGGTTTTTTCCACATGCATTAGCTACAGCACGTGCTGATTTAGGGCTTTTTATAGCTATTGCTACCTGTTTATAGGTTTTAATAGTGCCTTTTGGTATAGTTTTGAGGTAATTCCAGACTTTTAATTGAAATTTAGTACCTTCCATCAATAAAAATTTAAAATAATGAAGCAGACTATAAAGAAAACTGTTAAAATTGAAAGATAAATAGTTTCTAGAGTTTTTCCAGATTTTCTATAATTAATAAAGCTTAATATTGCAAAACCAAAAGATGTTATTAAAAAATATATCGGTTCAATTACTCCGTCTATACCCATATTTGAATAATATTTCATACTTCTTTTCATCACAATGTAATTAATTGTCCTTAAAATTAATAAATTATTTTATTTGACATTATAAAATACTTGATATATTACTAACGATAATTAATTGTTATCAATAGTAATAATATGAATGAACTAACAACAGATATAAAATTGCTTCATGAAGCTACTTTAAATAACTTAAAAAATTCAAAAGCCATTAACACCTTAAGGGCTTATAAATCAGATTTTAAGGATTTTGGAGCATTTTGTACAAAACATGGCTTAAATTGCTTACCAACTGAACCGAAAATTGTTTCATTATACCTAACCCATCTCTCTAAAAATTCTAAAATAAGCACATTAAGAAGAAGACTAGTATCAATTAGCATGGTTCATAAGCTAAAGGGCCATTATTTAGATACAAAACACCCAATCATAGTTGAAAATTTGATGGGAATTAGAAGAGCTAAAGGTAGTATTCAAAAAGGTAAAAAACCAATATTAATCAATCATTTAAAATTAATAATTAATGCAATAAATGAACAAGAAATTAAGGAAATTAAGAAATTAAGAGACAAGACAATGATCTTAATCGGCTTTGGAGGTGGTTTCAGAAGAACTGAGCTTATATCAATTGATTATGAGGATTTAGAATTTGTACCTGAAGGCCTTAAAATTACCATTAGAAGATCAAAAACAGATCAATTCGGTGAAGGAATGATAAAAGGACTGCCCCACTTTTCCAATGAAAAATATTGTCCAATAGTTAATCTAAAAAAGTGGCTAGAAATTTCTAAAATCAAATCTGGACCTATCTTTAGGAGATTTACAAAAGGATCGACATTAACAAAAAAAAGAATAACTGACCAGTCAGTAGTTTTGTTAATGAAGGAGTATTTAAATTTAGCAGGAATAGAAAATAAAAATTTTGCAGGTCATAGCTTAAGATCAGGTTTTGCAACAGTAGCAGCTGAGTCTGGTGCAGATGAAAGAAGTATAATGGCTATGACGGGTCACAAAACAACTCAAATGGTAAGAAGGTATATTAAAGAAGCAAATCTATTCAAAAATAATGCATTAAATAAGATTAAAATTTAAGTATTCGAGATCTATAATTGTCAATTTTTAAAGCTGCGTTTTTATTTGTTAATGAAAAGTTTTTTAATGAATCTCTTTGCAATTTTTTCATTAAACTAGGGTTTTCGATTGTTTTTTTTATAGCATTATATAAAGATGCAGATGTTAGTTTTTTAATTACAATACCGTTTGTTATAGCTTCTGTAAGTCCGCCTTTATTACTAATTATTAAAGCACAACCCCTGCTGCTTGCTTCTAACGCAATACGACCAAAAGGTTCTTCCCAACGAGATGGAACAACACAAATATTAACTTTTTTTAAAAAATTCATTATATATTCATGCTTTTTAAATCCTAAAAGAATATAATTTTTTTGTTGGATATTTAAATTCTCTCTTTTTTCATCTCCAATTACTATCGCTTTCCAATCTGGATATTTAATTAATATTTTTTTAATTGCATCAACAAATAAATCGTAGCCTTTAGATGTATTTAGCTTACCAATAAAAGTAATAATTTTTTTCTTATTTGTTAAATTTACTTTTGTTTTGTTTGTTGATTGATGAATTACTAAAAGTTTTTTTTTTAACTTAAGTGGTAATTTAAGTTTAGATAAAAATCTTTTTTTTGTCCAATTACTATTAAAAATTATAAATTTTAAATTTTCAACCAAGTACATTCTATCGGACACTTTTTCTGAACCTTTTTGGGTTATAGGATCATTATGATAATATAAAACTATATTTTTATAATATTTTAAAAGAGATTTTACGTACCTTGGTCTATTATGAATCTCTAAAAGTTTAATATTTTTATTTGATGTTTTTTGTATAAATTTCGATAAATATTGCTTTGTATTACTAAATAGTATTTTTTTTTTGAAATTTAAATTTATGTAATTTTTAGACAATCTCTGTTTAAATTTCGTATAACCATAAATATTTACAACTTTTTTAAATTTACTTAAATTTATGATATCTTTTAAAAAAATAGAGACAGATCCAGGGTATTCTGATGAAAAATTTTCTTTGTAAGGTAGCAGTACTGCAATTTTCATTTGTTTAATATTTTATACCTTTTATTTCGATCGTTTTTTAATTTATATTCATAAGACATAGCTTCAATTTTGTCTTTAAAATATCTTTTATAAATTAATACCCACTTATATCCTCTTGTTGATTTAGCTCCTTTACCTAAATTGTGATTTTTTACTCTTTTAGTTAAATTGTTTGTATAACCAACGTATGATTTTAACTTATAAGGTTTGATAGTTTTTATTAAATATACGTAATAAGCCATAAATGGCGGTCCCTAGGGGAATCGAACCCCTCTTTCGAGGATGAAAACCACGTGTCCTAACCGATAGACGAAGGGACCAGAAGCTGCTTTTTATTGTAATTTATATAATTAATCAAGCTTATCATAAAATATTTTGTTCTAATTTTATTACTTTTTTCAAACCAGATGACTTATGAGTTACTAGTGTTTCAGAAATAAATTGATTACCTTTTATCTCTATACCCGAAACTAAATCTCCTGAAGTAATTCCTGTCGCACAAAAAATAGAATCACCAGAAATAATTTCATTGAGTTCATATTTTTTTGAAAAATCTTTTATACCCATCTTGTTTGCCCTTTTTTTATCTTCATCGGTTTTAAACAAAAATCTACCTTGAAAACTACAATCAAAAGCGTCTAAAGCTGTAGCTGCTATAACACCCTCAGGCCCCCCACCAGTTCCCAAGAATATATCTACGTTGTATTTTTCATTTGTAACAAGTAATGCTCCACATACATCACCATCAGTAATTAATTTAATATTTACATTTAAATCACTTAATTCATTAATAATTTTATTATGTCTAGGTCTGTCCAATATGCATGCGGTTAAATTCTCTGGTTTCTTATTAAGATACTCGCTTAAATTAGAAATATTTTTTTTAACGGAATAGTCCAAATCAACAACATTTTTTTCTTTCACTTTTGTAGAAATTTTTTCCATATATGTTTCTGGTGCGTTAAATAATTTTTTTTTTTCAGCCACAGCGAGAACAGCTAGTGCACCGGGAAGATTATTAGCTGCAAAATTAGTACCTTCCAAAGGATCTACAGCAAGATCTAATTCAGGACCTTTTTTGTTTCCAACTTCTTCACCAATATAAAGCATAGGAGCTTCATCTAATTCACCCTCCCCTATAACAATTCTTCCTTTAATGTCCATCTGATTTAATTCAAGTCTCATTGAGTCTACTGCAGCTTTATCAGCTGCAATTTTATCTTTTTTTCCTACTAAATATGATGATGCTAAAGCTGCTTTTGAGGTAACCTTTATAAATTGATCAATAAACTTTTTATCAAGTCCCATTAAACTTTTTCATCGATTAAATCTTCTTGATTTATTTTAGATTCAAATTCTCTTAAACGTTTATATACACTAGCGAGTTCTATAATAGTTGGCCAAGCTTTCAATATATATTGCATTGACCCCTCTACTCTACCAAATGCTCTTATAATTTGTTGCATAACTCCAAGAGTTACTGCACCTGCTACTATAGCAGGAGCTAAGAAAACATAAGCTGACAAAACATTTGCCTGTAAATAGGCTATTCTTCCAATATTAAAATACAAATATCTAATATAACTTAAAAAATGTATGCTTCTTACTCCGTCAAATAATTCTTCTATTGTTTTTGGTCTTACTGTTCCATCATCTTCTGCAATTACAAGTATTTTTCTATAAGCTGCTTCTTTTTTTTGTAGATCGTATTCAACACCTACTAATCTCAAAATTAAACCAAGTAAAATTAAAAATATAGTTCCACCAACTGACCAAATTAGAGCTCCAACTATTAAACCATAATCCCAATCACCAAAAAAGAATATTGGTATTCCTATACTTAATCCAAATAAGATAGGCATAAACTCAACAAGGATCATTAAAGCTTCAATTAAGCTGGTCCCTAGTGATTCCATTATTCTAGAAAATTTAATAGTATCCTCTTGAACTCTTTGTGCTGCACCTTCAATTTTTCGAGCTTTATCATAAACACTATGATACCACTCAACCATAGCTGTTCTCCATCTAAACAAATAATGCGAAGTAAAAAAACTTACTATTACAGCTACACCAACATACATAGCTGCTAACGTTATGAAAGACAATAAACTTGCCCAGTACTCTTCTATAGTAATTGAGTTTGGAGCTCCAAGAGCTTTTTGAATCATATCATAAAATTCACCAAACCATTCATTAATTTTTACATCTATCTTAACTTGTATCCAAAGAGATGATAAAATAATTGCTGAACCTAACCATGACCAAAGATACCAATTTTTTTGAGTGAAAAATCTAAACATTATTTATTTTAAAAAATTATCTGCGTAAGATTTTTTAACAGTTTTTCTTTTTCGAGGTTCAATTAATTCAAAATCAATCTTCTTTTTTTTTGCATAATTAATTGCCAATTCCTTCGAAGAAAATTCTAATTTAAGCTCTGTATAAGTATCAGATGAGCTCTCCCAGCCCATTAAAGGATTTTTTGTTGGATCTTTTGTTTTAAATTCTAAAATCCATTTATCATTTTTTGCCAACCCAGATTGCATTGGATTTTTATTTGGAATGTAAATAATAGCTTTTTTCATAATGATGGTCGGAGTGGCAGGATTCGAACCTGCGACCCTCTGGTCCCAAACCAGATGCGCTACCAGGCTGCGCTACACTCCGATCCGAGTACTAATACAGCAGTTATTGATAATTTCAATGTATAAAGAAGCCAAAATTAAAAGAAATTTGATTAAAATCTGGTATATAACGAAGCATGATTATTACTTGCCCTTGCGAAAAGAAACAATTCAAAATTGATAGTTCATTAATACCACAAGAAGGGCGAGAATTACAATGTGGGTCGTGTGAAAGAGTCTGGTTTTACAAACCAAAAAATGAAAGCGAAGCACCATTATCATTAAATGAAAATATATCTGAAAACAAAATAGAACCAGCTATTGAAACAAATGACAAAAATCTAGAATTTAGCAAAAACTTACAGAAAGAAAAAATAATAGAACCTGAAAAAAAAAACAAAACATCAAAAGAAATTCCAAACAAGGTTAAAAAATTAAAAAATGAGAATAAAGGATCTAAATTTTTTTCTTATTTGATAGTATTTATTATTTCATCTGTAGCACTAGTTATTTTGTTAGATACACTAAAAACCCCACTAATTAATGTGTTTCCTGGTTTAGAAATTGTTTTATTTAACCTTTTTGAAACATTGCAAGATATAAAACTATTTATTATAGACCTAATTTAATTTTTTATGATTAATTATATATCTAAGCCTTTTAGATGGTTTTTTAAATTAGAGGCTGCAAGTGGACTTGTATTGTTGTTTGCTGCAATAATTGCATTATTTATAAGCAATTCTGGTCTAGCAGATTTATATTTTGCTACTCTAAATAAATATTTATTCATAGGAATTAATAATTTTGGTTTAAAGTTATCAGTATTGCATTGGATCAATGATGCCCTAATGGCGATTTTCTTTTTCTTTGTTACTTTAGAAATTAAAAGAGAATTTTTACAAGGTGAGCTTTCCAATATTAAACAAGCTTTATTACCTATAATTGCTGCTGTGGGAGGAATGTTGGTACCTGCATTGTTTTATGTTTTTATAAATTTAGGTGATAGCGAAACTTTAAATGGATGGGCAATTCCATCTGCGACTGATATTGCTTTTTCTTTAGGTGTTTTATCTTTGTTGGGTAAGAGAGTTCCTTTGTCATTAAAAGTATTTTTAACAGCATTAGCTATAATTGATGATTTAGGAGCAATAGTAATCATCGCCCTATTCTACTCTGGAGATTTGAGCATTAAGTATTTAACTTTAATGTTATTAGCTTTTATTATTTTGTTATTAATTAACAAATTTAATATTAAAAAGTTTCTACCTTATTTGGTTGTAGGACTATTCCTTTGGGATTTTACACATAACTCAGGAATACACGCTACTATTGCTGGAGTTTTGTTAGCTATGACAATTCCACATAGAAAAAAAGAAAAAGATTTTTCTTTATTGATAAAAATTGAACATGCAATTAGTCCATATGTTGCTTTTGGAATAATGCCTTTATTTGCATTTGCCAATGCTGGTGTATCTTTAGAAGGTTTATCATTTGCATCATTACTTGATAAGGTTCCCCTAGGAATCGTATTAGGACTATTCCTTGGTAAACAACTAGGTGTTTTTGTATTCTCTTACGTATCTATAAAATTAAAAGTAGCACAAATGCCAAACGATACAAGTTGGTACAATTTTTATGGTGTAGGAGTTCTTACTGGTATTGGTTTCACAATGAGTTTATTTGTTGGAAATTTAGCTTTTGTTGAAAATATGCAATATATGGATGGTGTAAAAATAGGTGTGTTAACTGGATCATTGTTATCTACTTTATTTGGTTATTTTTTAATATTACTTACGCCAAACAAACCTACCAAATGAGAAAAATAATATTTCTATTATCTATAATTATGCTTTTCTTTAAAACTTCAGCAACTGCGAACTATGAAAAAATAATTTATGACTTCAGTATAGAGAGCATAACTGGAGAGACAATTAATTTTAAAGATTATAAAAATAAAGTTATTTTAGTTGTAAATACAGCAAGTTACTGTGGATTTACAAAACAATATGATGAATTACAAGAATTGTGGAATTTATATAAAGAAAAAGGTTTAATTGTTCTTGGGGTTCCATCCAATTCGTTTAATCAAGAAAAAAATAATAATGCTGATATTAAAGAATTTTGTGAAGTAAATTTTAATATTAACTTTCCTCTAACTACATTAACTGAAGTTAAAGGCAGAGATGCTCATGAACTTTTCAAATGGGCAAAAAAAAATCATGGTAAGTCGGCTGAACCAAAGTGGAATTTTCATAAAATTTTAATTAATAAAGAAGGTAAAGTTCAAGACACATTTGCATCATTTACAAAACCAACTTCAAAAAAAATAATTAAAGCCATAGAAAATATCTTATAAGTTTATTGTTAATCCATCGTGTGCTGGTATAATATTCTTGGGCAACATTTTTTTTAGTACTTTATAATCTAATACAGGAGATAGATTGGTAAGAATAGCTTTTTTAGGCTTGAACTGTTTAATAATTGCTAGCGAAGTTTCTAAATTAAAATGTGAAGGATGGAAATTGTACCATAAACAATCAATAATTAAAAATTCAAGATTTTTGAAATATTTATGATCTTTCTTATAAATTTTACTCACATCACTTATATAGGCTAATTTTTTATTAATAACAAAGCAATTTGATTTCACTTTACCGTGTTCAACTATAATTGATCGAATAACAATTTTTTTATCATTGTTCTTTGCAAACAAATTTTTAGGCAACTTATAAAGTTTTAGTGTTGCAGGATATTCCCTGGAATAGCTCTTAAATATATACGAAAAACTGTGCTTTAAATGTTTAGATGTATCTCCATCAGCATAAACATTAATAGGTTTTTTATTGTTTATATAAAAAGCGCGTAAATCATTAATACCATGAGTCTGATCAGCATGTATGTGTGAAAAAAGCACTTTATTTATTTTTTTAATTTTATGTTTTAGTAATTGTTGACGTAAATCGGGTGAGGCATCAATTAAAATATTTTCTTGATCAGTTTTAAGTATTGCAGAACAACGTGTTCTATAATTTTTTTTATTATTAGGATCGCAATTTCCAAAAAAACCATCTGGTCTTGGTACACCCATTGAACTACCACAACCTAAGATTATAAATTTCATAATTTTTAATTAAAAAAAAGTTTATTAAAGTTGTCTGTCGTTTTTTTAATAAGATCTTCTTTGGGTATATTTTTAATTTCAGCTAATTTTGCAGCAGTAAAATCAATGAATGATGGTTCATTTTTTTTTCCTCTTTTGGGAACAGGCGCTAAAAAAGGACTATCAGTCTCGATCAAAATATTATCTATTGGGATAGATTTGAAAGTAGACTGTAAATCTAATGAGTTTTTAAAAGTAATGATACCGCTTGCCGAAAAATATGAATTTAAATTCATTAATTTCTCTGAGAATTCTTTTGATCCAGTAAAACAATGCATCAAAATTTTAAGATTTGCATTTTTATATTCATTTAAAATATCAAATGTTTCTTTTTCTGCGTCTCTAGAATGAACAATTAATGGGGTATTGGTTTTTATGGATGCATCTATATGTTCTTTAAAACTTGCTATCTGCTTATCTTTTTCACTATTATTGTAATAAAAATCTAAACCAGTTTCGCCAATTCCAATAATTTTCGAATCTTCATTAAATCTTTCAATGATTTGTTTTGATGTGATAATATTAGTTGTGCTTTCATGAGGATGAATACCAATAGTACCATAAATCATCTCATCTTTATTAATTAATTCTTTTACTCTAGAAAAACTCTCAAAAGATGTTGAGATTGTTAATAATTTTTCTATACCAACTTCTTTCGATCTTTGTATAACATTAGCTAAATCACTTAATAATGGTTCATGATCTAGATGACAGTGTGAATCAATCATTGTTTTTATCTATTTTTTTAAAAAGTATGTCTATTTTATGAATATTATTACCTTTTGTTAAATATTCATTATTTGAAACTGAAACTAATTTTATATTTTTTTCTTCAATGTCAAAAATCTTTAATGCCTTTAAGGAAGATTCGGGAATAATTGGATATAATAAAAAACTTATTTTTCTTACAATTTCTAAAGTAGTGTAAACAATAGTATTTAATCTAATTATATCATCTTTCTTTTTCCATGGTTCTTGATCATTAAAATATTTGTTAGCTTCAAAAAGTGAATTTACAATATAATCAATATAAAAATTAATATTTTGGCTGTCAATTTGCGACCTAATATTATCTAAATTATCTCTATACTTATTTAGTATTAATAAATCTTCATCATGAAATTTTACTTCTAATGGAATTTTTCCATTACAATTTTTTATTGCAAAAGCGGTTACACGCTGACATAAATTTCCAAAATTGTTAGCTAGATCACTATTAATACAATCTTCTAGTCTTTCTTGAGATATATTTCCATCATTTCCAAAAGAAACTTCTTTGATTAAGTAGTATCTTAAGGGATCTAAACCATACTGTTTAATTATTTCAAGTGGATCAAGAATATTCCCTTTAGATTTTGACATTTTTTCTTCCCCTGATAATATCCATCCATGTCCGTACACTCTCTTTGGTAAATCAATTTTTGCTGCTAATAAAAAAGCAGGCCAATAAACAGCATGGAATCTGAGTATATCTTTCCCAATTAAATGTATTGAGGCTGGCCAAAATTTTTTAAACAAATCATCATTTGTATTAGGATAATTCAATGCACTTAAATAATTTGTTAAAGCATCGAGCCAAACATATATCACGTGGTTTTTATTATTTGGAACAGGTATGCCCCATGAAAAACTTTTTCTACTAACAGAAAGATCTTTAAGACCACTTTTTACAAAACTAATTACTTCATTTTTCCTAGATTGTGGAGAAATAAAGTCTGGATTAGCTTCATAATATTCTAATAACGGTTTTTCCCACTTTGAAAGTCTAAAAAAATAAGATTCCTCTTCGATCCATTCAACAGGAGATTTTGATGATATAGAAATTTTTTTCCCATCAAATTCCTCAATTTCGTCCTCGTTATAAAAAGCTTCATCTGATACTGAATACCATCCAGAATAGTTTGATAAGTATATATCATCATTTTTCTCAAGTTCATTCCAAAGATGTTGAACTGTTTTTTTATGTCTAGCTTCTGTAGTTCTTATAAAATCGGTATTTGATAAATTCAAAGTATCCGAAAGATCTCTAAAGGTTTGACTAATTTGATCACAAAATATGAGAGGCTCCTTACCCGCTTTTTCCGCTGATCTTTGAATTTTTAATCCATGTTCGTCTGTGCCAGTAAGAAAATGAACCTGATAATCATCAATTTTTTTAAATCTTGCAAAAAAATCAGCGATAATACTTGAATATGCATGACCCATATGAGGTTTAGCTGATGGGTAGTAAATTGGCGTAGTAATATAATAAGTTTTATCCATTTAGTATTTTATCTTCAAATTCTATAAACAATGTTTCCTCATCTAAATTATAAGTTCTAGTATTTTTAATTTTTTCTAAAAAATAATGGTATGGCTTTAGTAAACTAATATTTTCAATAGATATATTGTTTCTAAAATAAAGTTCAATAAAAGAATAAATGATTTCTATTATTGATTTATCTTTTTTATAAATTTTATTTTTAATTATGGTTTTTAGTATTGTTTTTAAATCAAAATTTACAAGATCTAAGTCATATGCCTCAGATAACTTAATTAACTTAAATAATTTTCCAGGTGTTGCATAATAATCAAATAACTTATTATTCATAATAGTATTTAACTCATCATTAAGTAATTGATTTACAATTCTAAGTGACTGATCATTTGTTAAAAAAACTTTGAAATTTATACATCTGGATTTAAGAGTTGGTAGTACTCTTTTATTGTTATTTATTAAAATAAAATTTATGTTTTCATTAGGTTCTTCTAAAATTTTTAACAAAGCATTAATAGAATTTAAGTTTAATAATTCAATATTATCTATTAAAACAAATCTTTTTTTATTATTAAATGAAGATTTGTTTAGATTTGTTATTAAATCCCTAATCTGATTTATATCAATATTTTTCTTTTCTTCTAAGACATCAATTAAGTAAAAATTTGGGTTAGATTTATTTAGTGTAAGTTTGTATGACTTATTATCTGGATTAATTATATTATTTTTATAATCATAGGGATGTTCTTCATTTTCCGACAATACAAGATTAATTAAATGATATGCTAATGTTGATTTTCCAATACCTTTTTCACCAGATAAAAGAATTTTATTAGGCAAAGTATCGTTTTTGAAAAATTTGTATAATTGACTGAAAATTTCTTTATGCTCAAATAAATTTATTTGAGTTAAGGGGTTTAAATTCATTTAATTAATTTTTTAATTTGATTTATTATTGAATCTTCATTTTTTTTTATATCTAAATTAGAGTCAATTATTTTGTATGATTTTTTATTAGATTTAGCTAGTTTTAAAAAACCTTTTTGAACTTTATTATAAAAATTCATATTAAACTGGTCATATCTGTTTAAAGATTTTCTTTTTTTTAATCTTTGAATTAGATTTTTTTTATTTACAACATTAAGAAAAGTAAAGTTGACTTTAAGGTTTTTTAATAGAAAGTTATTTATGATGTTTATAATTTTTAAATCAACTCCCATACCATAATGTTGATATGCGATAGTTGAGTCTATGAATCTATCGATCAAAATAATTTTTTTTTTGTATGATTTTTTTATAAGGCTTATGTTTTCACTACGAGCTGCTAAATATAAAAGTAAATCTGTATACATATTAAAATTAGATTTTTTATTTAAAATTAATCTTCTTATTTTTTCTGAACTAAGACTTCCACCTGGTTCTCTTATCTTAATATAATTAATTTTCTTTTTATCTAAATATTTAGATACTTTATCTATATGATGACTTTTGCCACTCCCCTCTATACCCTCAAAAACAATGATGGGCTTTTTAGACATCACCCCAAATTAAATAATTTATTGATTTTATTAATCTTGTAAAAAAATTGACTTTTTTAATTTCTTTTGATGAAAGTAAATCATACTCGCCAACAAGTTCTTGATCATAAACAACTCTTAGAGTTGCTATTTTTTGATCTTTTTTGATTGGTGCTTCGACTGGTCCATCGTACTTAACAGCAATTTTTAAAAGTTTTTTTTTCGCTTTTTTGATTGTTTTATAAATATCTTCTTTTGTGTATGCGTCCACACTATTCTCTTTTCCTAACCAAATATCAATCTTATGTATTGGTTTGTTAGCTTTAGCTATTTCTACAAGATCATAGTTTGTAAGACCAAATGTAAGTAATTTTGTGCTTTCTTTAGATCTAGAATTTTTTGAATTAAAGCCGCTTCCGACAGCAATCAGTCTTCTTCCATTTCTATTTATTGATGATGCTAAAGAATATTTTTCAACAGCTAAATAACCAGTTTTTATGCCATCTGCTCCAAGATTTTTATAAAGCAAAGGATTTCTATTTCCTTGTGTTATTGGATCACCCCCGGTTCTATCCCACGTAAATTCTTTTTCAGCAAACATTTTGTAAAATTCTGGATGTTCTTTAATTAAATATCTAGACATTTTTAAAATATCTCTAACAGTTGAATAGTTGTCAGGGTCATTTATTCCTGATGAATTAGAAAAGTTTGTATTATCCATTCCTAATTCTTTTGCTTTAGCAGTCATTAAAATTGCAAATTCTTCTTCTGTGCCTGCTATACCTTCAGCTAAAGCAATACATGCATCATTACCAGAAGCAACTATAATACCTCTTAATAAATTTTCTACAGATACCTGATCACCTACCATTATAAACATCGATGAATATCCAGATGTAGATAATCTCCAAGCTCTCTCTGATATTATAAATTTTTCATCTAAACCAAGATCACCAGATTTTATTAGATCAAAAGCAATAATTGCTGTCATTATTTTTGTCATAGAAGCTGGATAAATTGAAATATCAGGTTCTTTTTCATAGAGAATTTCTCCAGAATGATAATCTTGTAATATTGCAGTTCTTGCCTTTACTTCAAAACTTGCTTTTGAAACATTTACTAATGAAAAACTAAAAAAAATTATAATTAATAATATTCTAAACATCTTTTAATATCTCTATATTTTCAAAATTTAATACTTTTATTTCATTAAATGATTTTTCTAGTTTTTTTATATCATTAAATGGACCTAATAATACCCTATATTTAGTTTTAGATAATTTCTTAATTACAGATTTTTTTATATTTGTCTCATCTTTTATTCTATCAACCATATTTTCTGCTGAGTCTCTGTGATAAAAATCTGCAATCTTTATTGAATATAAAAATTTATGTTTTTTTATTTCGACTTCTTTATTTTTTTCTTTTCCCAAATTATCTATGGTAATTCCATCAACAGGAGCTTTTTCAGCTACACTTTTCTCTTCGTCAAAAGTCTTTGCTTTTTTAGCTACAAATGTTGAACTTTTTGAGATTAAAACAAGATCAATATAAGGTTCTTTAGGGTTAATTGATAACTCCTCAGCAATTCTTTGTGTAATTACAGAGTTGTAAAAAGATGAGAATTTAACATTATTAGAGATTACTTCTGCTATAATTGACTTATCATTGACAGGATTGGTAATTTTAACAAATGAATTTTTTTTAATTTTATTATGGAAAATTAAAAGAGATCTATTATCAATTTTTTTAGATATTTTTTTTTCTTTTTTTAATTCATCATCATAAATTAAAGCAAATCCAGTATTACTATACTTTTGATCGCTAATATAAACTAAGTTTTTATTATTTTGCTCAAATTGATTACATGCCGATAAAAAAAGTATAGAAATAATTAATATGATTTTTTTAAAGTTCATTTTTAAATTTATCTTTTAATGTACAAACAGCTAAAGCAAATCGCAATGATCTATTCCATTTTAATATAATCTCATAATTATCAAATACGATATAAGCTGGATTTAAAGTTTCGGCATCAGGTATAATATCTTTATCTGGAGTTATAATGGCTACCTTTAAAGCATTATACTTGTTATCTATTTGATCATTATTTTTAATAAATTTTCTAAAATATTTTAATTTTTTTTTTATCATGAAGTTTTTTTGCAGAAATATTCAAATATTTACTTGGTATATTCTCTGATAAATCAATTCTATAAAAACATGGTTTCTCACTTTTCCAACCTATTTGATTTAAATAGTTTGATGCTGAAGCATAAGCGTCATTATTATTTTTCAAATCTATGTATCCGTTCCTATCATGGTCAATTGCATAATTTTTCATTGTTGATGGCATAAATTGAAAAAAACCAAAAGCACCTGCCCAAGATCCATATAACGTTTTATAATCTATTTGTTCATTTTCTATCAATCGCAAAAGTATTAATAATTCATTTGTAAAAAATTCTGATCTTCTTTTATCAAAACTTAAAGTTGCCAAAGAGGATAAAATATCCATTTTACCAACATAAGTTCCAAAATT
The DNA here is from genome assembly GCA_902541745.1 of uncultured Pelagibacteraceae bacterium. Taxonomy (GTDB): domain Bacteria; phylum Pseudomonadota; class Alphaproteobacteria; order Pelagibacterales; family Pelagibacteraceae; genus Pelagibacter. The sequence continues at coordinate 20,552 of CACBRW010000015.1, forward strand.
AGTTTCTATTCCCATTAGAGCCAATAGCAGCTCTCTGTCTATATTAAATTGGTTTTCAACAGTATTTATTAACTTTGAATTTTTTTCATAGAATTTTTTTCCTAACGAGACTTTTTTTGAAGATGTTCTTTTTGAAATATAAGTCTTAGTATCCTCATAAAATTCAGGTTGATATCTATCATATTTTATTACATCTGGTAAAAATTTAGTATCAGACATAACACTATTAAACGTTTTTTCTGAAATATTGTTTTCTAAAGCTATTTTTTTAAAATTTAATTTCCAATTTTCAAATTCTTTATTGATATCAGCAAATGAGAAGTTAATAGAAATTAAAATAAAAAATAAAAAAAAATTAATTAGTTTCATGTAAATCCTTCAAATATATAACTACAGCAATCCATATAAAAATAAAACTAACTAATTTTGTTATTGAAAAAGGCTCGTTGTAATAAAAATACCCTAATAAAAAACTGAAAAGTAGGAGTTATGTAAAATATCATACCAGTTGGTCCTAAACCACAGATTTCAACTCCTCTAACATATAAAAATAAAGGTATTACAGTCATAGGTCCAGCAAGATAAATAAATAACATCATCGATGGATCAGATAATTGAAAATCATTATATCCGTTGCTTGCTATAAAATAAAAAGCTAACAGTGCAAATGGTAATATAAATAAACTCTCTATAAGAAGACCTATATCAGTATCAACATTAATTTTTTTTCTTACTAGATTGTAAAACCCCCAACTTAAAGCAACAATTAAACCAACCCAAGGCAATGATTTAATACTTGCAAATATTAAAAAAAGGATAGATAGAATAACTAACAGAATTGAAAAGAGTCTTTTTTTATTAACTTTCTCTTTGAAAAAAAGATAACCAAGCATTATGCTTAAAATGGGCATAATAAAGTAACCAAAACTTGCATCAATAATTCTATTTGTTGCTATAGCATATATCCATACACCCCAATTTATAAAAATTAAAAAACCTGAGATAAATAAATAAAATAAATTTGATTTATTTTTTACAATTTTAAAAAAAATATTCCATTTAGAGAAAAAAAAAGTAGTCAGAATTAAAGTAAACGTTGTCCATAAACATCTATGAACTACTAATTCAATATGCCCAATATAGGCAATATGTTTAAAATAAATTACACCAAAAAAACCCCACCAAAAAGATCCAAATCCAGCAAGTAATAAGCCTTTGTTAAATTCTTTATTCATTGGAAACCATGATGCTTGTAATTAATAAGTTTATTAGACTATTTTATGGTTGAATTAAATAATTATAATTATAAAACCTTGCACACGGAGAGATGGCTGAGCGGTTGAAAGCACCGGTCTTGAAAACCGGCAAAGGGGCAACTCTTTCCTGGGTTCGAATCCCAGTCTCTCCGCCATCATTTTTGTGTATAGTCAAAATTTTTATATAAGAAATTGATGTTGTTATTTTCAAATTCGAAATCAGTTTTAAAACCATTGTAAAAATTATACAAATTAGTGTCATCAATATTCAGTAGTTTTTCTAAATCAAAAAGATCATTTTCATTTAAATTATTTATATATTTTTTTGTAAATGCACCCAAAAGATTATCCATTTCTTTTGTGCCTCTATAATTAGATCGGTAAATAATTTTTTTTTTTAATTCATCTATGTTGATCATAATAATTAGAATATATTAGTTGTTAATGAATAATAAAACAAATTATGAATATTTATTGTCGGATTTAAGCTCTTTAAAAGGTGTTGGAATTAAAACAAAAAATTTATTAAAGAAGAAAAATATTAATAATTTATTAGATTTGTTATGGAAACTTCCAAAATCTTATACAGATAGAAGCTTGTCATCAAAAATAAAAGATTTAAAAATTGGTGAAATACAAACAGTAACTGTAATTCCACAAAAGTATAATTTTCCAAGAATAAGGAAATTACCAAATAAAGTTTTATGTAGTGATGAAACCGGTGAAATAGATTGTATTTTTTTTAATAGTTATGAAGGTTATATTAAAAAAATCCTACCTTTGGGCAAAGAAATTACTGTTAGTGGTAAAATAGGTCATTTTAGGAATAAATACCAAATCACAAATCCAAAATATATTTCTGAGGATTCTTCTTTAATCAAAAAAACTCATAATAAATACTCATTAACCGAAGGTATTTCTGAAAAAATATATAATAAAATCTTAAACCAAATAATCAATAATTTACCTGTTTTTAACGAATGGCACTCTAAAAGTATTTTATCTAAATTTAAAAATATAAGTTGGAATAGCTCAATTAAAGAACTACACAAACCTGAAAATATTGGAAATTATAAATCAAATTTCTATCAAAGACTTGCGTTTGATGAAATATTTTCAACATTTCTTGTTAATTCTGAAATAAGGAAAAAAATAAGAAAAATTAAAAAAAAAAATAAAATTATTAATTTAAATAAACAAAATTCTATAATTGATAATTTAGATTTTTCTCTTACAGGTGATCAACAAAAAACACTTAATGAAATAAATAAAGACTTAAGTTCACCAAATAAAATGTTTAGACTTTTACAAGGAGACGTTGGTAGTGGAAAAACAATAGTATCTCTTTTAGCAGCAATTAATAGTATAAATTCTGGTTTTCAGGTTGCTTTTATGGCTCCTACAGAAATTCTAGCAAGACAACATTTTATGCTTGCAAAAAAAATATTTCCTAAAAATATAAATATAGATCTTATTTCTGGAAAATCTGAATATAAATTAAAAAAAGAAATTCATAAAAAATTAGAAAATAATAAAATTGATATTATCTTTGGAACACATGCAATATTTCAAAAAAAAGTAATTTTTAAAAAATTAGGATTAATAATTATAGATGAACAACATAAGTTTGGAGTGAATCAAAGAAAAAAACTGTCAGATAAAGGTGGACCAAATTGTGACGTATTATTAATGACAGCAACACCTATACCCAGAACTTTAACAATGACAATTTATGGTGATATGGATATTTCAATAATTAGAGAAAAACCTAAAAATAGAAAACTAATTAAAACGTATAGTAAATTAGAAGTTAAAATTGAGGATGTTTTAAAATTTATAAAAAAAGAAATTAACATTGGAAGTCAAATTTTTTGGGTTTGTCCATTAATTGAAGAGTCTAAAAAATTGGATCATTCATCAGCTTTAAAAAAATATGAATATTTAGAAAGAAAATTTCCAAATAAAGTATGTTTACTTCATGGAAAAACCAATGTGGACGAAAAGAATGAAATACTAAACAATTTTTTTAAATAATAAATTTAAAATTTTGGTTTCTACAACAATTATTGAAGTTGGTATAGATTTTCCAAATGCAAATACGATTATTATTGAAAATGCTAACAAATT
>CACBRW010000016.1 GCA_902541745.1 uncultured Pelagibacteraceae bacterium
TAAAAATTTTTATAAAAGAAATTTAATTTTTAAAGTTTTAGTTTTATTAATTGGGTTTATTTTTAAACCATTATATTTATTTAATTTAAGAAAATTCGACAAAATAATAGTAAATTCTAATTTTACTAAACATAAATTAATTAAATATAAATTTGATAAAATTAAATTAATATACCCTCCAATTAAAAATTTTTATTCAAATAAATTTTCTAAAAAGAATTTTTTTCTTTCAAATTCAAGACACGAAGTTGATAAAAATATTGATAAAATAATTTTAGCATTTAATAAAATACCAAATTTTGAGTTAATTATAACTTCATCTGGATCTCAGACAAATATTTTGAAAAATTTAGTTTCAAAGGAATCTAATAAAATTCATTTTCTTGGAAATGTCAGTGAAAAAAAATATCAAAAACTTTTAAATCAATGTATAGCCACTATTAATTTAGGTCGTAACGAAGATTTCGGAATGTCTGTGCTCGAGGGGATGTCTTGTGGGAAACCGGCTTTTGTGATTAATGAAGGGGGTTATAAAGAAACATGCAAAAATAATTATAATTGTTTCTTTATTAACAAGAATGAAATTGAAAAAGATTTAATCTATAAGATAAGTAATATCTCATCTAAAAAATTATTAACTATGAGAATGAATTGTATTAAAACTTCAAAAAAATATTCTCAACAGATTTTTAATAAAAAAATAAAAGAATTATTTATTTAAATTAAATCTAAGAATATCTCTACATTCTGATAATAAATATCTTAAGCTTTGATTTATATTATATTTTTGTTTCCAATTGGTATCTTTTTTAAATTTTTTACATCCTGGAACTTGAAATCTTATATCTTTTGGCCTCATTAGTTTTCTATCTTTTTTAATGATAATTTTAGATTTTGACAGAAGAATTAATTGATTTAAAACTTCTTTCACTGTCGCTTTTTTATTTCCACCAATGTTATAAATTTGACCAGGCTTTCCCCTTATTGCGGCAAGGTAATATGCCTCCATTGCATCCCTAATATCTAAAACAGTTCTTTGGCTATTTAAATTTCCATGACTAAGTACTTTCTGAAATCCATTTTCAATTTTTACTATTTGTTTAGCAAATGCTGATGCAAACAAATTGTCTCTTCTAGCGTTAAAATAAGTGAACATTCTAGTAATGATTATTTTTAGCCCATAAATTTGATAATAATTTTGAGCCAACAAATCCTGGAATGTTTTTGAGACTGCATAAGGATTAATTGGTGAAATTTGAGAGTTTTCATTTATTTTCATATTTTTTTTTCCAATATTTCCATAAACTTCGGATGTACTGCAAATTAGTATTTTAGAATTTGATTTTTTAAGTCTTAAAACCTCAAGTAAATTTAGGGTGCAATTGTTATTGTTTAGTATTATTTCTCTAGGTTTGGTAAATGATCCTAAAACATCAGCATTAGAGGCTAAATGAAATATAATATCATAATTTCTTTTAAAAATTTTTTTTGTTTGTTTAAAATCATTCAAGTCTGATTTTATAAATATTACTTTTTTATTATTTCTTAAATTTTTTAAATTAAAACTTTTTAAATATTTATTATTTCTTATTGTCCCATAAATTTTATTTATATTTTTTTTTTTTAATAAATGTTCTGCTAAATAGCTACCTCCACTACCATTTATTCCAGTTATTAATACTGTTTTCATACACTATTAAGAATATGAGTTAATTTTAATATCTTGCTTTTACTCAAACTCGGATAGTTACCTATATAGTATCCATAATGATGAACTATTTCTGTATTTTTAAACTTTTTAAAATCCTTTTCATTGAAATTTAAAGTATTTCTCACATAAGGTTGTCTCATTTGATTTCCTCCACCAGAAGTTCCTCTTCTATATTCAATTTTATTTTCATATAAAATTTTTTCAAACTTTTCTCTAAATTTTTTATTTCTAAATTGTTTTTGTAAAATAATTATAAATGCATAATTAGACTGTCCTTTAAGTTCAAACTCTGTGAAATATTTTTTTTTATCAAGTCTACTTAAAAAAAAATTAAAATTATTATTTCTTTTTTGAATATTTTTATTTAAGCTTTTTATTTGGTTTAAACCTAATACAGCATTTATTTCAGTACTTCTTACATTGTAAGCAGGCAAACTAAAAATAAATTGTGAATTTAAATCTTTATACTTATTCTGGTAGTAACTTTTAATTTTTGGATTTCTTGTTTCTCTTACCAAACCATGACTTCTTAACATTCTGGAGATTTCATAGACTTCCCTAGAATTTGTTGAAATCATTCCTCCTTCAATTGTCGTCATATGATGAGCAAAATAGAAAGAGAAATTTGATATAAATCCATAAGTTCCAATTTTTTTTGATTTGAATTTTGCTCCGTGAGACTCACAACAATCTTCAATTAATAAGATTTTTTTTTTCTTACAAAATTTAACAATCTCGTCTGTTAAACCATTAATACCAAGTATATGAGTTAAAAATATCGCAATAGTATTTTTAGTTGTTTTTTTTTTAATTTCATCAAATGATATTGCTAGATTTTTCAAATCAATATCAACGAATACTGGTTTTAAGTTATTATGAAAAATAGACGCTACGTCAGACGACCAAGTCAATGTAGGCACTATAACCTCTCCTCTTTTAAATTTATTTTTTAGATATGCAATGCTTAAGAGATTTGCAGATGATCCTGAATTAACAAAAATGCTATATTTTACTCCAAGCCAATTTGACCAAGCCTTCTCAAATTCAAGAACTTTTTTATTATTCGTAAAGATAGGTTTTTTTTTTATAAAATCAGTTAAAACTGCGATATCTTTTGAATTTATATTGTCTTCCATTAATTTATGACTGAAATTTGAATTAATTTTTTTCATTTTCTGAATAATATACAATCTGTGTTCCTAAATTTTCAAATTTAATTGGAACAATTAGCTTTTTTTTTAACTTTGTTAAAAATTTTTTTTTATTACTAGGTTTAACTAAGCACATCAAAAATCCTCCATTTCCTGCACCTAATATTTTAGATCCTTCCGCTCCACTATCTAGACAATATTTAATTAAATTATTTATTTTTTGATTAGAAACATTGTCAGAAAGATTTTTTTTTAAATACCAATATTCATTTAATAATTCAGAAAAATCTCTTACAATATTATCAGACCTTGTCAAAAGTTTCTCTGCATTATTTGTAATAGATTGAATTTTTTCATAAAAAATTTTTTTTTTTTTTATATTATTTATTTTTTTCTTTTCTACTAAACTGGCTTTTCTCTGAAAATCAGAAAAAATCAATACTGTTGAGTCCTCAAGTTCTTTAATATTTTTTAAATTATTTGGTATAGAATTCACTTGTATACTATTTTTTGAAAAATTTATCACATTAAACCCACCAAATGCTGCAGCATATTGATCTTGAGACCCAACAAATTCTCTGCTTTTTTTTTGCTCAATTTCTAGAGCTTCGTTTGCTAGCTGTCTCTTTGTTGGAATTTTTCCCTTCATAGCATTTACACAATTAAGTAAACCTACTGTAAAACTTGAACTAGCACCCAACCCTGATTGCGCAGGCAAATCAGCAATATGCAATAACTCAAATCTATCTACAAAATTCTTATACTTCAAAGTTTCTCTTATAGACGAATGTTTAATTTTACTAATGCTATTAACTTCTTCAGTTTTATAATATCTCAACCTATATTTAAATTTAAAGAATGGTGGTAAAATTCTAGTGTTTACATAACAATATTTATTAATTGTTGTGCTAATTACTTTTCCATTAAAATTATTATACCAATCGGGAAAGTCTGTACCTCCTCCAAAATACGAAATTCTGAATGGCGTTCTACTAATAATCATTTTGATCTTTCTCTCTCAGCATTTATCATTTCTTTGTATATAGATTGTAAATTATAATTTAACTTCCAATTTTTGTAATCTTTTTTAAATTTAGAATTATCTGAAATATACCATTTGTGATCACCCGTTCTATTTTGATTTTTTTTAACATATTTAAATTTTGTTTTAGTAATTTTTTCAATATCTTTCATAGCCTCAAGTATAGAGCAACTATTTTGCCTTCCGCCTCCTAGATTATAAATTTCACCATTTTTAGGCTTTTTGTAAAATTCCCAGATTGCATTTACTAAATCAAAACTATGGATATTATCTCTAACTTGTTTACCTTTATAACCAAAAATCTTATAATTTTTTTTATTAATATTGCATTTAATCAAATAACTAAGAAAGCCATGAAGCTCAGCACCAGAATGTCCTGGACCAGTAATACATCCAAGTCTGAATACAACAGTTTTCATACCAATATTTTTTCCAAACTCTTGAGTCATTAAATCAGCTGAACATTTTGAAACACCAAAAAAACTATGTATTGAATTATCAATAGACATTTTATCCGAAATTCCATGAAAAAATTTAGACTTCTTTACCACTTCAAATCTTGATTTATTTTCTTTCAAAGTAATTTTATTAGGTGTGTCACCATAAACTTTGTTAGTAGAAAGCTGAATAAATACTGTTTTTGGGCAAAATTTCTTAGAAAGTTCTAATAAATTGAGAGTCCCAATTGCATTTACGGTAAAATCTAAAGTAATATTTCTTAAAGCCCAATCGTGTGATGGTTGGGCCGCACAATTAATTATGCATTTGATATTTGATCTAAATTTTTTAAAAATTTTTTCAATTTTTTTCTGATTTGTTATATCAAGATCATAATGATAATAATTTTTGTAATTTTTTCTTAAAAATTTTTTAGACCACGAAACTGATGCTATAGAGCCAAAAAATTTTTTTCTAAAATTATTATCTATTCCAATTACCCTGAATTTTTTTCTATGAAAAAATTTCACAGCTTCTGCTCCAACTAAACCACATGAGCCTGTAATGATAACTATTTTCATTTAAAATATTTATTTAAGAGTTTGTTATTTTTTTTCATCCAAAAAAAAGTTTTATTTAAAGTATCCTCCAAACTATTAGATATTTTCCACCCGTAAAATTTATTTACTTTTAAATTTGAGGAAATATAGTATGGAATATCATACTTTGAAGTTTTTTTTATTTTTTTTATTTCTATTTGGTTTTTTGTAATTTTTTCACAAAATTTTGTCAGTTCTTTTAGTTTAAAGAAACTTTCTTTTCCACCTCCTACAGAAAAAGTATGATTGTAAATTTTATTAGACATTTTAATTTGCTTGTAAATAAGGTCACATAAGTCATCTATATCTAATACATCTCTGATTTGCCTACCTGTCCCCCCATATCCAATATAATTTAGATTTTTACTTTTATAATGGCTCCATAACCACAAACTTACTAAACCTTGCTCAACTTTTCCAAATTGCCATGGCCCTGTAGTTAGACCAAGCCTATTTATAATGTATTTAATATTAAAAGCATAAGAATACTCTTGTATTAACAATTCTGAGGCAAACTTTGAAAAACCATAAATAGATCTTGGTCCATTATCAGTAATATTTTCATCAAAGTATTTTTTTTTCTTAATTTTAAAATATTCATAAGATTTGTTTATTGGATAAATCCTGCTTGATGATAAAAAGATTAACTTAGAATTATGTTTTTTTGCTAAAGATAGTAAATTTAAGGTCGTATTAAAATTATTTTCCACTACTGCATCAGGATTTTTAGATGAAACTTCTACTGCAGGCTCTGCAGCACAATCAATTATCAAATCAGGCTTAAAACCAATATAATTTAGTTTTTTTTTATTTAATAAATTTACTCTTAAATTTTTAATTTTGTTATATTTAAGTCTTTTCTCGTTTAATAAGCAATAATTTTTAGAAAGATTATCAATTGATAAGATTTTAAATTTTTTTTTTTTTAAAAAAATTGATAGATTAGAACCTATAAATCCACATCCACCTGCAATTAAAATTTTCATAGACTTATTTTTTTCTAATATTATTTGAAGTTTTATTTATAATGTTTTGATCCTTTTAATATTATTTTTACTTGATTACAACTGATCTAATGTTTTCTTTTACATATCTGTTAAATAAAGTATACATTAATTTATGAAAGTTTTAATTACTGGCGGTGCAGGCTATATTGGATCCTTACTTTGTGAATTATTGTTAAGAAATAAATTTCATGTAACAATTGTGGATAATTTTGCATATTCAGAAAATTCATTATCAAATATCGTGCATTATAAAAAGCTAGATATTTTAAAAACCGATTTCAGAAATTTTAAAAATTATAAAAAAAGTTTAAGCCAAAGTGATGTTATAATTCCACTAGCTGGTATGGTTGGAGCTCCTCTTTGTAATCAAAATCCTCATGAAGCATTATCCATAAATAAAAATAATCAAAAAAAATTATTCAAATTGATTTCAAAAAATCAAATTATATTAATGCCAACAACCAATAGTGCTTATGGAACAAATACTAAAGGAATTTGCGATGAAAATTCAAATCTTAATCCAATTTCTACTTATGCCAAACATAAAGTCGATGTTGAAAAAGCTCTAATGAAACAAAAAAATTGGGTTAGCTTAAGGCTTGCTACAGTTTTTGGTATCTCACCCAGAATGAGGACTGATCTATTAGTTAATGATTTTGTTCAAAGGGCTTTTTTCGATAAATTTATAGTTTTATTTGAAAGCCATTTTAAAAGAAATTATATTCATGTTAGAGATGTTTGTAGAGTTTTTTTACATTGTATTGAAAATTTAGATAGGTGTAACAATAATATTTTTAATGTTGGATTATCTTCTGCGAATTTATCAAAATTGGAGCTTTGTAAAGAAATAAAAAAACAAATTGATTTTGAAATAATACTAAATGAAATTAAAAAAGATCCTGATCAAAGAAATTACATAGTTTCAAATAAAAAAATAGAAAAGACAGGTTTTAAAGCAAAGTATTCTATTCAAGATGGTATCTCTGAACTAATAAATGGCTATAAATGCTTGAAATTTAAAAAGTACTCAAATATTTAATTTTTCTATTTTTTTATAATAATTATCAAATTTTTCTGGATTAAAAAAATCTATATAATTTTTTCGAGAATTTTTGGACAATAAAGAGTGTAATTCATCATTATTTAATAATTCATTAATACTTTTAAAATAATCTTTATTGGAATTATTTTCTACAATCATCCCATTAAACTTATTTTTTATAATAACATTAGATCCAGAATTTAAATTATAAATTATAGCTGGAACTGAGAACATTTGACTTTCTATTAAGGCAATACCTAAACTTTCTGATCTGTTATTAGATGGAAAAAGATGCAAATATGAGTTTTTTAATACAAATAATTTTTCGTCAAAATTTAAATTTTCTGTTAAATAAATATTTGAGGATTTATTGATTTTACTCAAAGATTTATTTGGAGAAGATACGAAATAATTATAATTTGAATTTTCTAGCAAAAATTTAATTGTTTCAACTCCTTTATAATGCCTATCTCGGCCAAAAAATAATAGCACTTTATCTTTTTCTTTATAGAATTTAATTATTTTGTCTGAAACTAAATTTAAATTAATTTTTATTTTAGTTAAATCTTCAATTCCCATGCCCTGGAAAAAAATTTTTTTTTCATCAATCAAATTTTCTTTTAAATATGAATTTTCGAAATATTTTTTTGTTGAAATATTTATTAATTTTACTTTTTTTGAATTAATAAAATTTTTATAAAAAAAATAATAAATATATTTTAAAAAGTTTCTCTTAAATATATCGGCATGATAAGTTAAAATTACAATAGATTTTGTAAAAAAATGGGAAATTAATTCTACTGTTGGCCAAGGAGAATGTATATGCAGATACGTAAACTCCTTATAATTTTTGATTAGATATAATATTAAATCTAAAGAAATGTGACTGTTAAAAAGAATGAAAGATGTTTTAAACAACTTAACATTTATATTATGAATTTTAAACTCTTTCGGCGTATCTCCACATGCAAAAACATAATTACTAAATTTTTCAGATTTATTTGACTTACATAATTGAATAATGCCCTCTTCTATTCCACCAAGATTTTTAATATCAAATTTTCTAGTTAAATGTACTATGTTAATCTTTTCGTTACTATCTAAATTAATTTTTCCATCTTTGATGAGTAAAAATCTATAAAAACTGTAAAAAAATTTATAAACAGATTTAAGAATGAAATTATGTACAACAATATAAGAAGTAAAGAAAAATTGTAAAATATTTAAAATAAAAATGCTTTGATAACTTCTTATTTTTTTAAAATAAGTAAAATATCTTCCTAAATTAAAAGAGCCACTAAATGTTGTTTCATCAAAGGTTGCACCTGAAGAATAAAAACTAAATATTTTTGGTTTATATTTTTTTGATACTTCTAACCAACAATAATAATCCTGTGCATATTTGTAATTTTTATCAAAACCACCAGATTCAAAAAAAATTTTTTTTCTTATTATTACAGATGGAGTCATTATAAAATTTATTAAAGTTAAAATACTAAAATTAAAATTTTGTAATAATTTAAATTTAATAAAAGTTATAATTTTTCTGATTACTTCTCCTTCTTTATTGTAATAAATACCTCCACTTATCAACCATTCATATTTAAAATTTTTTTCTTTAAGTGAATTAAAAATTTTAATAAAATTTTCATATATAAGATAATCATCGTCACCCATAAATTTTAAATATTCTCCGGAAGCTGCTTCTGCTCCTAGATAAAAGGAATGATAGTGTGGTCCATTATTAATGATAACTTTTACTTTATCTGAATTTAAACTTTCAATTATTCTTAAAGACTCTTCATCTTCTCTCTCTAAAACAAATATAAATTCTATATCTTCATTCTTTAATAACTTAACTTCCTGAATTTTTTTTTTTAAATATTTTATTCTTAAAAAGGTCGGTATAATTATTGAAAGAGTATACAATTTAACTAACTTTTGTAAGTTTTCTATTAGCTGATTTACCTTTGTAAAATTTACAGCCCTGTTTTATATATCCAAAAGCTACTACATATCTATTTCTTCTGGAATTATTATCATAACTTGAGTGGAAAATATTGTTTGAAATAAAAATTACATCTCCAGCCACACAATTTATTATTTTTTTTTTAAATTTATCCTCAAGATTATATTTTTTATATTCATTCAAAAAGATATTATTTAATTTTACATTTATAGATTTTGTGTTGGATTTTTTGTAAAATTTTAATGTACCATTTTTTACAGTTGTATTAACCAATGGTATCCAAGTATTGAGACTATTACAGACTCCAGATTTTATAAAAAAATCATCTTGATGGGGTGGATGTCCTTTTGATCCGGGTGGATTTAAAAATAATTCTGATTGTAAACCTTTTATTTTTTTTCCTAATAAATTTTCTACAAACTGAACTAATTTCTTATTCTTATATAATTTTTTAATTTTATTTATTTTCCTGTGTGGATTTAGAATTCTTGGTACATTGATATTATGACAAAACCTAATTATTTTTTTGTGATTTGTTTTAATCTCATTTTGGTTAAAAAATGATTTATAATGTAAATAACCATCTTTATTAAATTTTTCCTTTAATTTTAATATATCATCTGTTTTCATGATAATTTTTAACCGCTGAAATAGAAGTTCCTTTGAGATTAAATAATTTTTTTAATTTTTTGTTATTTGCTTTAGTAACTTGAAAATTATGCTTACCGTATTTAATTTTTTTATTTGAGCAAATTTGTTTAGAAATTTTATGTAATTCAACATAATCAGTTCTTAAAAAATTAAAAATTCCAGTCATCTTTTTTTTTAAAGCCAGATTTATAAAATTTAATATTTCATCATAAGTTACAAAAGAATAGAGAGAATCTTTTCTTATAAAAACTCGAGGTTTTTTATCCTCAATTAATTTCAAAACTGTGTTTTTTCTCATTCCTATACCTATTATAGAACCCAATCTTAAAATAATATCCTTTTTTTCGTTAAAAAAACTTTCTGCAAAAAGTTTAAATTTGGCGTAAATAGAAATTTCATCTTTAATGAAAATTTTATTATTTTCTCTTCTAAAGTTAATATTTTCTTTCTCATATACTGCGCAACTAGAGATAAATATTTTTTTTCCTTTTAATTTACTGATGTTATAAGAAAGCACTAAATTATCATTAATACATTTACTATATTCAATTTTATTTTTTGGTTGACTTGTCGTAAATGCACAATGAACAATTAAGTCCCAATTTATTTTTTTCAGTTTTTCAAATTTAGCTCCTCTATAATATCCGGTAGCGAATAATTTTTTTTTCAAAAATTTTCCAAGACCTGAATTTGAACCAGTTATTAAGATTTTTTTCATTTGAATTAATAACTAACTTATATATTAATCTAAGTTATGAAAGTAAAAATTTTTCTCCTTAATAAAAAATTAAATATTACAAAAGAGCACATAAAATTTTATAATCAGAATGGTTATATTGTGTTCAGAAATATGTTTAAAAAAAGTGAAGTACATACTTTAGATAAAAATATATCTTACTTTGCTAGTAAAGATTGGCATAATATAATGAACCCTGACAGATTGGAATTTCTATTATCGCAAAGTAATGACAAATTTAAAAAAATAAAAAAACTTTTAGATAGAATAAAATTTATTGAAAAAGCAACAGAAACATCTGATTTATTTAGGTCATATCTTGTTGATAAAAGAGTTAAAAACGTATTAGAAAAATTATTAATTAAAAAATTTGCAGGATTAATGACGCATGTTATTTTTAAGCATGCTAATACAAAATATGCAAAACTAGGATGGGTGCCACATCAAGACAACTCTTATGCACAAATGAAAGAAGGTGCATATGTTACTACAAACCTTTTTATTCATAGAAATACTAAGGAGAATGGATGTTTATACCTGTTTCCAGAGTCTCATAAACTAGGACTTGTAAACTTTAAACAATATTTCAGCTACCATGCCAAAAGTGATCAGAAGCCAGGGAATCGTGTTGGATTTGATTTGAAAAAATTTAATAAAATAGACTTAGAGACTAAAGCAGGTGATTATTTAATTATGAATGGGAATCTGATTCATGGTTCCTATGGAAATTTTTCAAAAAATTTATCTAGACACATGCTTTCATTTAATTATGGCGTCGTAGGGAAAAAGTTTAATCCAGGGATAACTGCAAAAAGAAGGTCTACTCATTTTTCATAAAAAGAATAGAAGGATAAATGAAACCAAAATATAACTATATTTTTTATAGCAACCAGAAGGATTACAATCCATCAGATGTATTTCAAAAATTTTTTATTAAAAATAAAATTAATTTTTATATTGTTGAAACTGGCAACTATATATTTAATAAAGTAAATAAAACAAGTTTTAAACTTTATTACAATAATAAAATTGTAAAAAAAAAAAAATTTAAAATAAATAATTATAATAATTTTATAAATATATTCTTATTTAATTTTTTAAATTTAATTTTTTTTTTTAAAAATAGAAATTTAATTTTCCACAGAAAGCTAAATAATATTCTAATAGCTCAAGGAATAGGTAATTTAATTATTTCAAAATTTATAAATTATTTTTTTTTAAAAAATAAACTTAAAATAATTTACTTTAACGGTGACATTATCCCTGAAAAATATAATGAAACCAACCTTTCTACAAAACATGCAAATATTTTTTTTAGCTATTTTTTATTTAAACTTAATTTTTTATTTCGATCATTTATACTCAAAACAACAAAAACAATATATTACAATAATAGAGTTCATGAATGGGATAAAAAAAATTTTAGTAAAATTAATTCATTTATAAAAATTCCATATTTATTTGATGTAAATTTACTTTTAAAAAAAAAAAAGTTTAATATTAATAAAATTGAACTAGTGCATCTAGGAAATACAGCAAAATCAAATGGTATTCTTGAAATTTTCAAATTAATGGAAAAATTAAAATATAATGGCTATAGTCCAAAATTAACAATAGTTTCATCTAGTTCGAAAACAATATTTAAGAAAATTGATTTTAAATATTATAAACGTAACTTCAAAGTTAAAACTTATAATTTCCTTGAAGAAAAACCTCTAAAAAATGTATTAAATAATTCTACTTTTGGAATGGCGTTATATTTTTTTAGTGAAAAAAATCGTAAAAGTAACGTCATGAATGGAAAGGTATATTTTTACCTAAAAAATAACTTACCAGTAATAACTACCAATTATTGTTCATTCGCAAGAGATATTAACAAAGAGAACTTGGGATTCTGTTCAAATAATATAGATAAAATTTATAATTATATTATAGGGATGAATAACAGAGAATTTAATAAAACAAAAAAAAATATCTTAAATTTTTTAAAAAAAAATAAATACGAATTAAAAATCCCAAAAATAATAAAACGAATTAATACTTTTTAATGTTAGAAAAAATATTACAAGATAAAGGCATAATATTAAAAACAATATACGTTTTAATAATCGTTAATATTGGCAATGTTACAAGTTTATTAATACAAATTATGTTAAGTAGGACTATCTCGATTGAAAATTTTAGTTTTTTTTATAGTTCTATTGCATTAATCAGTTTATGTGCATCACCTATAATTTCTCAACACCTAATTATTCAAGAAAATATTTCTCTACTAAATAATAACGATAATTATAAAAAATATTATATTAATAAATTATATAAATTTTTTTCTTTATTCATAATTGGGTATTTCGTTTTTTTTTTGGTTTTTTATGATGAAATTCAATCGTACCTAAATAATTATCAAGACATAACTTATCTTAAATTATTTGGTATTCTAATTTTCGTATTGATAAGTTTGGTACCATCTAGCTTCTTAATATCTCAAAAAAAATATAGTTTGCCATCTAAAATTTTTACAATTCTAGATATTTTAAGATTAATTGTTTTATTCATATATTTTTACTTTTTTGATGGAGAAAGTATTGACTTTGTAATTAATATTCAATTGTTTTTCGTGAGTTTGATATTTTTTTTCAATCATTTTTTTATGTCGAAATCATTAAAATTACCTCCAAAAAAAATAAAACAAAATATCAATTCGGTCTCTAAAAATTCGAAAATTGTAATTTATTCAATGATATTTCCTGTAATTCTACAACTCGATATCGTTATAGTTACCTATTTATTTGATAGTATATTAACATCAAAATATATTGTTGTTTCTACAATTTCAAAAATAGTTTATTTCTTTTTTGGAAGTATTTATCCAATTATATTTAATGAATTTTTAGATAAAATCAAAAAAATTAAAATTGGTCTGGTATTATTCTATATTTTATCAATAATCATTGGTGGTTTAATAATAACAATTGGTGGGAAATATTTTATTATTTTAACTTATGATCAAAATTTTCACTCATCTGCAAATTTGATATATTTAATTTGTCCTTCAATAATATTACTTTCATTATCAAACATTGCATGCAGTTATTTAATTGCGGAAAAGTCTTACAGTTTTGTGAAATATCTTATAACTATAGTTTTAATTTTTGTATTAATAACAATATATGTTACAAAAAGTATAGAATTATTTGTATTAATATTTTTTTTAATGTGCTTAATGATTTTTTTAATATCTATTTTTAATTTAACAAAATTAAATTTAAAAAAATAAGATAAGTATTTATTTTTTATCCTATACTTAAACTAACAAATTTATTTTTTTTAATATTTATTAATTTTGTTTATTTATAAGTGCGGATAGTGTATTTAAACTAGCTATTAAAAAATTTATATGATTATTTATCAGATTAAAAACTTTCCACTATTTATTATTCGAAAACTTTCAACTACTCTTTTTGGTTTTTTTTCTACATCTATAGGTAAATTAAAAAAAAAGGAGTCAATTATTATAGATGAGGTCAAATATTTATTAAAAAAAAAATTAACTAGTCAAAGTCAAATTGGAGCTACAAACTATTATATATCAAGAATTAGAAAAATGCTGCTTTATGGGAATATAAGAAAATTTATTAGATACGATGTTGTGCTTAATAGTTTGTTTGTTCAAAACAGATTATATCTTATTAAAGAATACAATTATGTTGTTAGAAATATAAAGAATTATAAACATATTTTTGAAGATAAGGTAGGTTTTCCAATACCATTTTTTTTAAATTTTCGAACTAGTGGAAACAGAATACATCATTTATATCACATTTTGAGATTTAAATTTTTTCTTGAAAAAAAAAAAATAGAAGATTTTGATATAATTTTTGATTGGGGTGGCGGTTATGGAAGTATGTGTAGACTTTTTTGTAAATTAGGATTTAAAAGAACTTATATAATTTATGATTTTGACGAACTACACTATTTACAATACTATTACTTAAAAACATTGGGGCACAAAGTCAACTACAACAACACAATAAAATCTAACTGCATTAATTTGATAAATAATGAAAATTTAATTAAAAAATTCTTAAAAAAAAATAAATCAAAAAATAAACTTTTTGTTTCATGCTGGGCTCTCAGTGAAACAGAAAAAAAAATAAGAAAAAAATTTGATTATGTTTTTAAAACATTTGAATATATTTTACTTGGGTTTCAAGAAAAATATCATGGAATTAATAATATAAACTATTTTAAGGGTAAAATTAAAGTTAAAGATAAAAAAAACCTTCTAATTGAAAAAAGCAATAATAACTTTGAAAATCATTATTACATTTTCTCTAAAAAATCTTGATTAATTTTATTTTCAATTTTTTGTAAATATAAATTTTTTCGATTAGTAAGAGCCCATTTTCTTGATTTAGTCCTATACCTAATAATTTTTTTATTATTATCCATAAATAATTTAACTGAGTTGAATAGACCATTTGAAGTTTTGTAAATTTTACCAAAATTAAATTTTTTAATTTCTAGACTATTATAATACAAACCCTCTGTTAAAACTATTAAACCTGACTCGGCATATTCTCTGATTTTTAAACTATCACCAAAATTCCAATAATTATGTTTTGATGTTTTTTTATATGCAGTTAGACCATAAGTACACTTATTATATAAGTGATAAAGTTTTTTTTTATCTAAATATCCAACAAAAACTATTTTTTTATTAAAGTCGATTGACTTAAATTTAGATACAATTTTCTTTGAAAATTCAGTTTTAATATTTCCGGTTATATATAATTTAAAATCCAAATTTTTTTTGTTTATAATTTTTAAAAAATTTAAAATTAAATTCCAATCGGTTCCATCATCAATATTTACCAGTGAAAATACTGCACAATTATTTTTTTTTTTCTTAATAAATATCTTTTTTCGGATTGCTGATGGAGAATTTGGAAAAAAAAATGTTTTATTTTTGTATTTTATTCTATGAATAATTTTTTTTGAAGGACAAGATATATAATTAGAGAAATAACATGAAAAATGAAATAAAAAATTATATATTTTGTTTAAAAGATAATTTTCAAATCTATTCTCAGAATAATCAGTTATATGAAAAATTATTTTTTTTTTTTTAAAAAATAAGAAATTAATTAAAATAGATTGAAAACATAAAAAACAATCTGCTGAAATTATAAATTCAGTCTTAAATTTATTTAGATATTTTAATAAATAATAAAATTTTAGAATATTAAATACTATAAAATTATATTTTTTTTTTTTATATGTACGAATAAATTTTTTTTTATTATTTTTTAACTCTACTACTGAAATTATACTTTTATTTAAATTTGTATATTCGTCATGAGAAAAATTAATTAAATAATTTTTTTTAAAAATTGGTAATAGATCATCCGATCCACCATTTCTATAATTAAGTTTTTGATCTAAATAGTTTCTGTGACAAATAAGAGTAGCCTTCAAATTCTTAAACATTTTTTTTCCAGACATTAAAAAGAAACAATTTCCATAATAAAATTTCTCTATGTTTCATTACAGGATGGTATTTTTTTTCTACTATATTATTTAAATTTTTAATTATTTTATTTTTATTTTCAAAACCAAGGTAAGATTTTGAATCATTCAATACATCAAAAAAAATATCTTTATTTTCATTGATTAATGTTGAAGTTGAAATACTAAATCCTCTTTTTTTAGTTTGAAATATGTTATTTCCAAATAATTTTTTCGCTACAGATCTTAATATAAATTTTTCATTTGCACTTTTAAATGACGATATAAAATATGTTTTTCCTAATAACTTAAATTTATTAGGCAAATTAAAAATATTTTCGACAAAGATATGATCCAAATAGGGTACTCTTGACTCAATACCATGTCTCATAAATGGTTTGTCAACTTTCATTAAATAATTATTTGGTAACTGATGGAATAATTCATTTTGACAGACTTTATCAAAATAATTTCCATGAAAACTTTTAACATTTTGATTAAACTTGTTAACTATACTAAATATTTTATTAAAATTTATTGTTCTCGAGATAGCATAAAAATATAAATAATTTTTTATATTTTCATTTAGCATTGTAAATGGAAACTTTGATAGCCCAAACCAGGAATATCCTCCAAATATTTCATCTGATCCATCACCAACCAAAACAACTTTATAATTTTCTTCTTTTAATTTTTTTGCTATTTCATTATTAGTCAAGTAACCTGCATCGGCAGATTGTAAATCATCATAAACATCAATATTCTTTTCAATATCTTTAATAATAAATTTAGAACTCACGTTAATTAAGCTATTATCTATTTCAAATTTTTGTTTTAAAAATTCTATATTATTTTTTTCATCTTTTGATAGTTGGTTATCCATATTAATAGTAATAGTTGAAACACTTTTATTTAAAGAATTTTTTTTACTTAAATAAGAAATTAAACTTGAGTCTAATCCTCCAGATAACAATATACTAATAGGTACATCGCTTACTAAATGCTTTTGAACTGATTTATTTAATTGTTCATAGACAAAATCTGAAGACGTTTCAAGTTTGGAATCTCTATTCATTTTCTTTAAATGCCAATATTTTATTTTTTGAATATTGAAATTTTTGAAGTGTAATGAATGCGATGGCTCAAGTTTAAATAAATTTTTTAAATGTGTAGTATTTTCATAATTATAGCCACAGTATAAAAAATTATGAATAGATTCATAATTTAGATTTTTATTTAATTTAATCTTATTTATAATTTTAATTAGAGGCAAAAATTCACTTGAAAAAATAAAATAATCATTATCGAAAAAATAATACAGTGGTTTAATTCCAAATCTATCTCTGTATAGATTAATCTCTTTCGTTTTTTTATTATAAATAACAATCGAAAACATGCCCTCGAGCATCTCTATAAATTTCTCCCCCCATTCAAAATATGCATACAACAAAACCTCTGCATCAGAGTTAGATTTAAATTCATATTTATTTTTAAATAATTTTTTTATAGTATTAAAATTATAGATTTCACAATTTGCGACTAAAACTAAATCTTTAAATTTAAAAGGTTGGTTACCATTGTTAGACAAATCTAATATTGAAAGTCTATTAAAATAAACCTGAAAATTATTGGTTTCATCATGATAATAACCTGACATATCTGGACCTCGATGATGCAATAAGCCAGACAAAAAATTTTCGCTTAATTTATTTTGTTTTTTATTTATTAATCCTATGAATCCACACATCTGTTTATTTTAAAATACTTATCAATTTATTAGCAGTTTTTCTGTAATTGAACTCTGACACCAAAGCTAGATGTTGTCTTTGATAAAATAAATATTTATTTCTTTTTGAGAGATTTAATCCTTTCTTGATTCCTTTGGAAAAAGACTGGAATGAATACTGTGTAAGTATTCCTAATTTGTATTTTTTAAATAAATATCTTAACTCGCCTGTAGCATTAGAAACAATTATTTTTTTTCTGTTTAAATAATCTAGAATCCTTACTGGGAACCTTGACTCTTCAATTATATTTCTTGCCATAGGTAACATGTATAAATCTGCAATATTCATAATGTCATTAAAAAACTTTCTGTTTTTTACAAAACCTGCATTTATAATATTGTTTTTCAATAAATAACTAAATTTTTTTTTATTTTTCTTTGATGGTTCAAATCTTCCAACAAAAATACATTTAAAATCCATGTGATCTTTTAAATTATTTAAAGATTTCAAAATTATATTTTCAGTATCAAAAAAGGCATTACCCATGCATACTATTATTTTTTGATTTTTTTTTATTTTAAAATTTTTTTTCAAATATTTTAAATCTGATGGATTATTTTTTTTTTTATTTTTATCAATATATGGTTGATATATTTTAGTAGAAGGTTTTTTTAATTTTGAAATTCTTTTTTTAAAATATGACGATGGATAAATAACATGATCACAAAATTTTAATGATATTCTCTCACATATTAAAAATACTTTGTTAACTATAAAACTAATTCTTAATCCTAGTCCATTTCCCCAAATATCATCCCATAAATATACAACTTTTTTTTTTTTAAATATTTTTATCAAAGTAATTGGCAATGCTATTTGTGGCTGAGAAAATCCTGATGCTAAAATTGACTTATATTCAAATCTTAAAAGAATAAAAAATAAACATATCAACCTTATTAATTGGAGATTGAAATATTTGTGATAATTTAAACATGGTAAACTTATAAAATATAAGTTTTTATTTATTTTCTCTGATCTAATTTTTAAATCATTACCAAAGCTTGGATATATTAATGCAACTTTGTAATTTGAACACTTGTTAATAGATTTAGCATATGCAAAAAAAGAGTTAAAGGTTCCAATTTGGGGTTTGGCATGTGATACTAACAAAAAATCAAATTTTGATATCATTATATTTTATAATAATGGTTTTGATACTCTTAATTTTTTTGCAATATCCCTCCATTTTTTATTACCATCAGTATTAAAATCATAATTACTATCAATCTTTGCACCTGAATAATTCTTTAAAAGTTTTTTTTCTAAATTTTTTAATGGTGTATTTGCTAAAGCTGATGCGCCTGAGATTTGATAAGAGGTAAAAGGTGTATCTTTAATAAATTTTAAAGTTTTATACTGCTGTTCTTCTGTTTCTCCAGGATGACCCAAAGTGAATGTTCCGTGAACAGATAATCCGATAGACACACAATGTTTAACCATTTTTTTTGTTAATTCTAAATCTAGGTGCTTATTTACTATCTTATCAACAACGTATTGATCTCCACTTTCAACACCTATTTTTACACCTTTGCAACCACTTTCTTTCATTTTATCCCATACATTTAAACTTACTGTGTCTGCTCTACACATTGCATACCACGGAATATTTATTCTTTTCATCATTTCACACATTTTTAGTGTTTGAGCGGTACCTAAATTAAAAGTATCATCGTCAAAATATACTGATTTAAAATTATGAGCCTCGATACTTTTTCTAATGTATGGTTCTAAGTATTCGGGACTATAATATCTCACCTTTCTAGGTTTATCGCCATCAGGATCATTTCCAGTTAAAACAGAAGGCCAAACACAAAAGATGCATTTATAAGGACAGCCTCTACTAGCAAGTACATGCATTCTAGGATGGTCTCCTCCTCTTGGATTCATGTCATAATACCAATTAGCAACCTCCTTATCCCATAATGGTGCAGGAGCATTATTCATCTCTTCTTTTGTCATAAAATCAAAATCTAAGATACCTTTATGACCATCAACAATTTTCAAAGCATTTTTTTCAAATTCTCCTTTAATTACTGCAACTACATTTTTATTTTCAATAATTTCATTAATTTCTTCATTAGAAATCGTCCCACAAATAGCAATTTTTAAATTTGGAAATTTTTCGGATATTTCTTTTATTATCTGCGTGTCATTTTTCCAACTATTAGATGATGTCTCTATAAAAATCATATCAAAGTTTTCTTTTGATAAATATTTAAAAAAATTAGACAGAGTTTCTCGCCTGACAATACTATCTCTTATCTTTACCTCATAATTTTTAAATTTTTCTTGAACATATGATGCTGTAGACATAAGGAAGAAAGGAGCAGGATAGTATGCATATGGTAATCTGTAATCTTTAAAATAAAAAGGTTTTTTAAATAAATTAAATGGATTAATTATCTTTGAGGTCATCGGCCATCTTGATCCTGATCTTACACCTCCCCTACTTACAGGTATTCCAAAAAAAGTATCTTTGCCATCAAACCAAGGAATGTTAGAAAAAAGTATTTTCATTAATTTCTTTATATTAGTATTTTTTAGATTTATTATCAGTAATTATGGGTATTTCAATCATTATTCCTAATTATGCTGAAGAAAACAACTTAATAAAGTGCATAACACTTATAAATAAACAGCAATTTAAAAAAAAAAATATTGAGATAGTAATTGCTGAGGGTAAAAAAAAATTTAAAAAAATAAAAAAAAAATTTCCCTTTAAAATAAAACAAATTTATTTGGGACATCCTACTAATCAAGAGGCTAGGAAATATTTAGCAATCAAATTTTGTAAATTTAAATTTCTTTGTTTTTTAGACTCTGACAATTTTATATTTAAGAAAAATTTTTTTAAGATTCATTATGAGTCATTAAAAATGAAAAATATTTCTTTTTCATATTGCAAATATTATGGATATGATGATGTAAATGGTTGGGTAAACAAATACTTTTCAGCTATTGGAGGAAACGATCCTATTGCTTACTTTTTTAACAAAAATGATAGATTGCCTTATAAAAGTAAATTAAATTACAACTCAAATATAAATATCAAACATAGTTATAAAAATTTTACAATTTTAGAATACAAAAAAATCAACAAAACGATCGGTGCTAATGGTTTTTTTGTAAAAAAAAAAATTTATTTAAAGATAAAAAATCTTAATCCAAAATCTTTTTTGCATATTGATACGAATATTAAGCTTTTAAATAATCAGAAAGTAAAAAAATTTGCACTAGTAAATTCTGAAATAGTACACGAAACCTCCGGTGGATTATTTAAAAATTTGAGAAAAAGAATTAACTACTTTAATAAATTTTATTATAATATTTATACAAAGAGAGATTTTAAAATATTTGATCGTAACAAAAAAGAAGATATTTTTAAATTAATTTTACTTTTATTATCAAGTGCAAGTATTATTTATCCTTTTATGTTCTCAATTTATAAAGTACTTAAAACAAGAAAACTTGCTTGGATGTTACATACCATCTTAATTAACTTGTTTATCCTAACATACACATATATATCATTGAAATTAATAATTAAAAACTTACCTTTTAAAAATTAAAATATATGCAATGTGTAATACTAGCTGGTGGGAAAGGCTCTAGAATTTCAGAGGAAACTTTTGAAAAACCTAAGCCATTAATTAAAATTTGTGACAAACCTATTTTGCTTCACATAATCGAAATTTATAAAAAATTTGGAGTCAAAGAGTTTATTATTTGTCTTGGTTATAAAGGAGATCAAATTAAAAATTATTTTTTGAACTTTGAGTACAATGAAAATAATATTGAAATTGATTTTTCTTTAAAAAAAGTAAATAAATTATCTAAAAATAACTTAAAAGACCT
>CACBRW010000017.1 GCA_902541745.1 uncultured Pelagibacteraceae bacterium
GTTCTAAAAAAGGAATTCATGTAATTGCAACTTCTCCAGTATTTTCAAAGCCTGTAGCAGAAATTGCACTTGGAATGACACTTTCTTTATTGAGAAATATTCATAATGCTCATTTTGATTTTGTAAAAGGCAAAGAAAAATATGGATTAGAAAGTAATTTAAAAGCATCACTATTATCGGGAAAAAAAATTGGATTATTAGGATTTGGTGATTTAGCAAAATCTTTATATCCAATGTTGCTGCCTTTTACTAAAGATATAAATGTTTACGACCCTTGGTTATCTAAAAAAAAAATTAAAAGCTTTGGATTTAATCCAGTGAGCTTAAATCAAATGTTTAAAACTTGCGAAATTATATATGTATTGGCAGCTGTAACGACTAAAAATAAAAATTTAGTTAACAAAAATTTAATTAACAAAATGAAAACAAACTCATTATTTATATTGATGAGTCGAGCAGCAGTAGTAAATTTTAAAGATTTGATCAATAGAGTTAAAAAAGGAGACATTTATGTAGCTACTGACGTATTTCCTGAGGAGCCAGTGAGAAAAAGTGACCCAATCAGAAAAATTAAAAATATTTTGTTTTCAGCACATAGAGCCGGAGCTTTAACAGAAGCCTTTTTTGCTATGGGGGACATAGTTTTAAAGGACATGCATTTAATATCAAAAAATTTAAATCCAAAATTTTGTAAAAAGGCTGAATTGAAGACAGTAGGATTATTAGCTTCAAAACCAGTTGCAATTAATTGATATTTTAATAATTTTATAATTTATGTCATCAACCATAAATCCACTCCTAGAAGCAAAAGGAATAACGAAATATTTTGGAACCATAACAGCATTAGAGAACGTTAACTTAAAAGTTCACGCAGGGGAATGCTTAGGTGTTGTTGGAGATAATGGTGCTGGGAAATCAACTTTGATGAAAGTATTATCTGGTCTTTATAAACCAAGTGCAGGCTCATTATTCTTTCAAGGCAAAGAGGAAATTTTAGAAAGTCCAAGAGACTCTCAAAATTTAGGTTTAGAAATGGTTTATCAAGATCTTGCCTTAGCTGGAAATCTACCAATAGGTGAAAATATATTTCTTGGAAGAGAACCTACAAAAGATTTAGGATTTATTAAATTATTAGACTTTAATAAAATTAAAGAATTAACTAATGCTCATCTAGATAAATTAAAAATAAATGTAAAAAGTGCAGATCAAAAAGTAGAAGAACTTTCAGGTGGTCAAAGACAAGCAGTTGCTATTGCTAGGTCTACAGCTTTTAATGCTAAAGTAGTAATTATGGATGAACCAACTGCTGCATTAGCAATCAAAGAAGTGGGTAAAGTATTAGATCTGATAAATAGTTTAAAAAAAACAGGTGTTGGAGTGATTGTAATAAGTCATAGAATGGATGATATATTTACAGTATGTGACAGAGTGATGGCTTTGTTTCAGGGAACAAATTTTGCAGAAGCTAACTTATCAAATACTTCTAGAGATGAAGTAATTGGTTGGATTATGGGAAAAAAATAATTATGGAAGATAAAGATAAAAAAATTGTAAGTCTTCATTTGAAACTAATGCCATATTTAGAAAAATACGGAATTCTTCTTTTATTAGTAATTATGATTTTGGTAATGCACATTTTGCAACCAGATGTTTTTTTATCTTGGAGAAATGTAACTAACGTTTTTAAACAAATATCTTGGCAGTCAATGTTAGCTTTGGGAGTATTTATGGTAATTGTGACTGCTGGAATAGATCTTTCTGTAGGTTCAATCATGATGTTATCGTTAATGATTTTAGCTGTTGTTGCTAAAGCCGGAGCGCCTTGGTACATTGTGGTTATTACACCATTAATTGCAGGTTTTTTATGCGGTCTCTTTAATGGTTTAGGTATCACCTTACTTCGCATGCCACATCCTTTTATAATGACTTTAGGTACACTTTATATATTTAGAGGGACTGGAAATTTAATCTCTGGTGGAACTCCTATAAGTGGTTTTACAGATGAAGTTAGGTACCTTGGTCATGGAAGAATTGATCTTCAATGGTTAGGATTAGAAAAATCACAATACCTTCCTGTAAGTTTAGTTTTGATTGCAATCGTATATATAATTTTTTGGATTTTTTTAAATCATAGTAAAACTGGAAAATGGATTTACGCAATCGGAGGAAATCCAAATGCTGCTAGAGCATCTGGAATTAATGTTAACAAAATTTTAGTTATAGTTTACTCATTATGTGGATTTTTATCTGGTATTGGTGCGCTAATATTAGCAGGCAGAACAGACTCAGGTTATCCAAATGCTGGACTTCAATCCGAACTTGATGCGATTGCTGCATGTATTATTGGAGGAGCAAGTTTTTTTGGAGGAAGAGGTACAGTTCTCGGAGTATTTGCAGGTGTAATGATTATGGGAATTCTAAGAAATGGTTTAAATTTGATGGATGTAAGTTCTTTTTGGCAACAAGTTCTGATAGGTTCTATAATAGTTCTTGCCGTTTACATAGACGTATTAAGAAGAGATTTGGGAACTAGAAAGTAAATTATTCGTACTTACAAGCCCTAGTTGTATTAAAAATTGTCTTATCACTTTATAAACAGTTGAACTCTTCTCATTTTTTTTATTTAATTTAGTTTTTAAATAACAATAGGGGAAATAAATGAAGAACTTAACGAAAAAAATTGTTGTTTTTTTTACAGCAATTTTTTTATCAATCAGTATAGGTTCAGTTTCTTTTGCTGATGGACATGGTAAAAAAATTCTATTCAGTATTAAAGGGCCTGGGTCAGGAAACCCTTTTTGGGCATCAGTAACAAAAGGTGCTGAAGAGGAAGCTAAAAAACTAGGTGTTAAATTAATTTTAATTGCACCTCCTCAAGAAGGAGATGTTCAAGCACAGATAAACCAAGTAGAGGACCAACTGGCAAAAGGTGTTGATGCTTTAGCACTTGCACCAGGAGATCCAAATGCGTTTGCTCCGATCGTTGATGATGCTATAAAAAGTGGAGTTCCAGTAGTATTCGTTGATACAAAAGGAATAAACGAAGGAGTAACTTTTATTGGAACAAACAACATGAATGGTGCAGAGTTAGCTGCAAAATTTATTTGTGATAAAACTCCTAAAGGTTCAGATGTTGCAATTTTAACTGGTATTGAGTCACAATCTACAGCTCTGTTAAGAAGAGATGGTGCAATAAAAGGTTTCAAAAATTGTGGATTAAACATTGTAGCAACTCAAACTGCTGAGTGGGATACTGCTAAAGGTAGATCTGTAACTGAGTCGATTATTTTAAAAAATCCAAACATCAAAGCAATATTTGCTTCAAACGATAATATGGGCTTAGGTGCTATGCAGGCTCTTAAAGATGCGGACATGAATGATGTGGTTGTAGTAGGTTTTGATGCTACGCCAGATGCAGCTACAAGTATCTTAAAAGGTGAGATGACAGCAACAATTGCTCAGTTTTCTTATAACATGGGTGCATATGGAGTTAAATATGCTCTTGAATTAGCTAATGGCGGAAGTATTGATCCAAATATTGATACAGGAACGCAATTAGTAACAAAAGAAAACGCTAACGATTTTAAATAATCATTAGATAATAAAATATTAAAAAGGGTGGAATTTAATTCCACCCTTTTTTTTTATGTAATATAATATTTTAATGTTAATAAATATTAATCCAGTTTTAAGTCCTGAATTATTATTTCATCTAAGATCTATGGGTCATGGAGAAAAATTAATTTTAGCTGATGCGAATTTTCCTGCTAATACTTCTAATGATAAGGTAATAAGATTAGATGGAGTTGGTATTAAAGAAGCAGCCTCAGCAATTCTTTCAGTTTTTCCTCTTGATAGTTTTATTGTTACACAAGGTGGATCTCCAGCTTTGAGAATGGAAGTGGATGATCAACCAGATGAATTAACAGAGACGCATAAGGAATTTATTGATGTAGTTAAAAATATTTCTGGAGAAAATTGGAAAGTTGGTTCAATATCTAGGCAAAATTTTTATGAAGAAGCAAAAAAAGCATACTGCATAGTTACAACTACAGATGCTAGACCTTTTGGATGTTTTGTTTTAACCAAAGGTGTAATTTTACCAGATGGTAAGGTTTGGTCATAAAATTTAACAAATGAAATCTATTTCTATATTAGGAGTTTTTGTAGCAGATTTATGTTTTATTGGAGATAGAATTCCCAGCAAAGGTCAAACAATTTTAGGAAAAAAACATGTAGTAGGTCCAGGTGGAAAAGGATCAAATCAAGCGATTGCAGCTGCTAGATTAAATGGAGATGTAAGTTTTATTACCAAAGTTGGTAAAGATAGTCATTCTGAAATGGCATTTAATCTTTATAAGGAAGCTGGAGTAAAAACTCATTCAATTATTCAGGACGAAAAACTTTTTACAGGAGTTGCTGGTATCATGATCGATAAAGATGGAAACAATGCAATCAATGTTGTTTCTGGAGCGGCTGAACATCTGTTTGCTGAAGATATAGATAATAAAGTTGAAACAATTAAAAATTCAGAAATATTTTTGACACAAATGGAAACTCCTGATGAAATTACTATTTACGCATTAAAAAAAGCAAAAGAACATAAATGTATAACTATTTTAAATCCTGCCCCAGCACGTAAAATTGATGAGGATATTTTTAAAATAATAGATTTTTTTACACCCAATGAAACAGAAGCTGAATTTTATTTAAATAAAAAAATTGAAACAAGTGAAGATATAAAAAACGCAGCTAATGAGTTGTTAAAAAAGGGTATACAAAATGTGATTATTACTTTAGGTGAAAAAGGTATTTATTTTGCAAACGGAAAAGAAAACTTTTTCCTGGAAGCTTATAAGTTAAAACAACCAGTAATAGATACTACAGGAGCAGGAGACGCATTTAATGGAGCTTTTGCTGTAGGTTTAGCAAATGATCTAGATATAAAAGAAACCTTATTATTCGCAAATAAAGTTGCAGGTATTTCAACGACAAGATTAGGCGCTGCTTCATCTATGCCTTTTGCTAAAGAACTAACAGATAATTAAATCTAATTCTTTTTATTTTCAGCCATTGATAATGCAATTTTAAATGAGTTTAAAATCGGAGCTAGATTAGCCTCATTTTTTCCGGCGATAGCAAATGCTGATCCATGTGCAGTAGTAGTTACTGGTACGGTCAATCCACCTTGAACTGTAACTCCTCTATCGAAACCAAATGCTTTAAGACCAGATTGTAACGCGTCATGATACATACCAACCATACAATCATGGTTTTTATTTTTATAGGCTACGACAAAAGAGGTATCGCATGGCAGAGGTCCATCAACGTTGTAACCAAGTTTTTTTGCTTCCTCAATTGCAGGAATGATTTCGTCTTTTTCTTCTGTACCAAACTCTGCGTGTGGATTTAGAGCTTGAATAGCAATTCTAGGATTTTTAACACCATTCAACTTCATAACCTCATTTATTAATTTTATAGGCTTCATGATATTTTCTTTGGTAATATGTTGAGCAACTTCTTTTATTGGAATATGAGAGGTTACTCTTGCTGTCCAAAAATTATCTATTACATTAAACTCACAACAAAAACTATTTACTTCAAGTTTTTCAGCCATTAACTGTAATTCATCTGAATGTTTATTGCCTCCAAGTTTTAAACTTGTCTTATTCATTGGCGCAAAATTAATTGCATCTATTTTTTTTTCTTTAGCAAGAGTTAAAGCTATATCTAAAGCTTCCAATACACTTTCACCAGATTCTTTTGATGGTTCAGATAATTTATATTTATGATTTTTTCCTTTAGAAATATCTAATAAAAATCTATTTGATTTATTAAAATTTACCTCATCAAAATTTTCTACAACATCTATATTATGTGAAATTCCTGTAATACTATTTCCACTTTCAAATACTTGCTTTTCACCAATTATGACGATGTTTGCTTTTTTTGTCATCTCATCATTTAAAAGCTTTGAAATTAATTCTGGTCCAATCCCAGCTGGATCACCAAGTAGAAGAGCAATGTTAGATTTATTTTCAGTCATTTTTTTCTTTACGTCTTGTAGCAGATTATGTTTAAATTATTAAATATAAATTAACTAAAGAGGGAAATAATGAAAAAAAGCTTTAAACTATTTTTAGCAGCTGCTTTTCTAGTAACTGAATTTTTTGTTGTAGCTCTTCCATTAATGATTACATCAGCTAAAGCTGATGGTCATCCAATACAAGCAATTACACACGCTGGTTTTGGTGGTGGAACTGACGTTACTACTAGAATGATGTTATTAAGAGCAAGAAGAGTCCTTAAGCAAGACATGCAATTAGTAAACAAAAAAGGTGGTGGTGGAGCCGCATCTATGGATTACATGATGTCTTTACCAGCTGATGGAAATCATACTTTAACTTGGACAACAGGTCATGCTGTTTCTATGGCTTTAGGAAAAACTAAAGTTAAGCTAAGTGATATGCAACCACTTGCTAGAGGAACAGACGACCCTCAATTATTTGTTGTAAATTGTAAAAACGACATTAAAGATGCTAAAAAATTTATTAGCACACAAAAATCAAAATCGCTAAAATATGGAACTACTCATACTGGTGGTATTGACGATGTTAGTGCAATCGCATTTACAAAAAAAGGTGGATTAAAAGATCCAACAATCGTTGCTTACAAAGGTGTTGCGCCAATTAAAACAAACCTTATCAAAGGAGATATTGATGTAGGTGTTTTAAACCTAGGTGAAGCATTAACTGAAATTAATGAAGGTAAACTTTGTGTTTCAGTTGTGTTGGCAAACAACAGAATGGCAAAAATTGGAGACTCTCCAACAGCAAAAGAACTAGGTATACCTGTTTCTTTATCTACTGTTAGAGGTTTCGTAACCAAAAAAGGTGCTCCAGCTGACAGAGTAAAACAATTAGAAGCTGGAATGATGAAAGCTATGAGCCACAACTACTACAAAAATTTCTTAACAGAAATTGGTCTTGATGAGACAAGTGTTGTAGGTGCAGATGAATGGGGTAAGCAAATGGAAGAAATGCTTGCTGAGATGACTGCGCAGCTTAAAGCTTTAGGTTACATTAACTAATCTAATTAAAAGTACATTTGAATATGAAAAATGTACAAAATCAAAAAAGGGCAAACAAAAGTTTGCCCTTTTTTTTTAGAGATGAGTTTAGAGTTTCTGTTGTAATTATTTTAATATCTGTAGCATTATTAGTCACAACTTTTACTTTTGATATTGTTCCTCCAATTTTAAATAGAGGAATACAGCCAGCGACATTCCCAAAAGCGCTCTTGGTCTTAATAATAGTAATGACATTGTTAATCTATTATTTGGCAACTAAAAATCCTTGGAAAGTTGAAAAAAAATTACCAAGATCATTCTTTCTTACTTTATTCAGTTTTGTTATTTTTATAATAGTTTCTAAAACACTTGATTTCTTTTTAGCAATCTCAGTTTTATCTATCTTTGTTTCTTATTGTTGGGGAGAAAAAAGATTATTTTATTTATTACTAGTTGGGATTATTTTCCCAATTATTGTTTTTATATTTTTTGAAACCATTTTAGGTTTAAGATTTCCACCAGGAATAATTACTAACATTTACTATAGTTAAATGGATAATTTATTATTAATGCTAGCACCACTTTTCAGTTCTAAACTATTATTAGTTTTATTTTTTGGAACTTTATTTGGTTTGATATTAGGTGTGTTGCCAGGGTTAGGACCAACAACAGGGGGAGCATTGATCCTACCTTTCACAATGACTCTAGATCCATTATCTGCAATTGTTTTATTAACATCTATTTATTGTGCAGGAACCTATGGTGGTGCAATAACTGCTGTGCTTATTAATACACCGGGAACCCCAGCAGCTGCAGCCACTTGTTTAGATGGCTATCCTTTAGCACAAAAAGGCGAAGCTGGAAGAGCTTTAGGTATGGCAACAGTCTCAAGTACTGTTGGAGGTATTTTTAGTGTCGTTATATTAGTTTTCTTTGCTCCTATATTAGCGCAACTTGCTTATGAATTTGGTCAGCCAGAATATTTTGCATTAGCAATATTTGGTTTAACAATGCTTGCTTCAATAGGTGAAGGTAGTCCAATTAAAAATTTAATCGCAGGTGCATTTGGAATATTGATTTCTACGGTTGGAAAAGATTTTATGACTTCAATTGACCGTTTTACTTTTGGGATCAATGAGTTAACTGAAGGAATAGGATTTATACCAGTAGTGGTTGGACTTTTCGCAATGAGTGAAATGTTAACCCAATCGACTTTAATCAATCAAGTGTTTAACAGAATAGCTTTAAAAGCAATTAAATTACCAAGCAAAGATGATTATAAAAAAACATGGAAAACAATTTTGAGATCAAGTGGGATTGGATCATTTATTGGAGTACTGCCTGCAGAAGGTGGAACAGTTGCTTCTTTAATTGGTTATTCTGAGGCTAAGAGATTTTCAAATAACCCAGAAGAATTTGGAAAAGGATCAATAGAAGGAATTGCAGGAGCAGAAGCAGCAAATAATGCAGCTACAGGTGGCGCAATGGTTCCAACTTTAGCGCTAGGTATTCCTGGTAGCGCAACAACAGCGGTTATACTTACGGGATTGATCATTCATGGTGTTAGACCTGGACCAGATTTGTTTAGAGAGCAGCCAGATTTTTTATATGGAATTTTTGGTGCTATGTTGATTGCCAATATTCTCTTTTTTATTTTTGGATTTTTTGGGGCAAAAATATTTGCAAGAATAACTTTAGTACCTAACAAGATCTTATGGCCAATGATATTTGCAGTTTCAGTATGTGGAACTTATTCTTTAAATCAATCAATAATTGATGTTTGGATAATGTTATTTTTTGGAGTGCTAGGTTTTTTTATGAGAAGATATGGTTTTTCAGTTGTTCCAGTTATTATTGGATTAATTTTGGGTGAGTTGGTTGAAGGAACTCTAAGACAATCTCTGGTTATATTTGATGGTAATTGGCTGATGTTTTTCACAAGACCAATTGCATTAACATTCTTTATTTTGTCTTTAATTGCTTTAGCTTTTCCTTTATTAAGATCGAGAAAATTTAAAAAGAAATTATGATTAAGTATGATCTAAATAATCGAGTAGCGGTTGTTACTGGTGGAGCCCAAGGATTTGGTTTAGCAATAACTGAAAGGTTTATAGAAGCAGGTGCAAAAGTTGTGATTTGGGATATTGATGAAAGAGCAGCTATAGAAGCAATCAATAAAGTAAAATCAGAAGATTTAAGTCATCAAATCGTAGACGTAACTAATTTTGAAATAGTAAATAAAAATTTAGAAGAAGTAGAAAAAAAATATGGAAAAATAGATATTTTTGTTAATAACGCAGGTATTGCAGGTATGAATACTACTGTCGCTGAATATCCCTTAGATGAATGGAAAAAAGTAATGAACTTAAATTTAAACTCTGTTTTTTATTGTTGTAAAGCTGTGGTTCCATTTATGTTAAAAAATGATTATGGAAGAATAGTTAATATTGCATCTATTGCAGGAAAAGAAGGAAATCCAAACGCTAGTGCTTATAGCACTTCTAAGGCAGGCGTTATAGGTCTAACAAAATCTTTAGGTAAAGAATTGGCACAAAAAAATATTGCTGTAAATTGTGTAACACCGGCAGCAGCTAAAACAAGAATTTTTGATCAAATGACTGAAGAACATATAAATTATATGTTATCAAAAATTCCAAGAAACAAATTTGCAAAAGTTGAAGAATTGGCTTCATTAGTAACTTGGTTAGCTAGTGAAGAAAATTCGTTTTCAACAGCTGCAGTTTTTGATTTAAGTGGTGGAAGAGCTACATATTAGTTATGCAAGTAGGTATTGATGTAGGTGCAACTAAAATTGAAAGTGTTGTACTTGAACAGAATGGAAACGAAAAACATAGATCAAGAATATCGTGTCCAAAGGAGTATACCCAAATTGTAATTGCGATAAGAGATATTCATAAAAAATTAGAACAAGAGTTTAAACAAGAACTTCCAATTGGTGTTTGTCATCCAGGAGTTCATTCTCCTCAAACAGGATTAGTAAAAAATGCTCCAAATATAACTTGGTTAGAAAAAAAACCGTTTCAAAGTGATCTACGTAAAGCTCTTGGAAAAGAGGTGTTTTGTGAAAATGATGCAAATTGTTTTGCTTTATCTGAAGCAATAGATGGAGCTGGTACACACTATAAAATTGTTTATGGAATAATATTAGGTTCAGGAGTTGGAGGTGGCTTAGTAATAGACAAAAAAATTATTACTGGCTCGAATGGAGTAGCAGGAGAATGGGGACACAATCAAATTCCATATTTTGCAGCTAAGAAAGAAAATTTTGACTCAAGTAATGCTAGAGAAGCAGAGATTGAAAGTTTTTTATCTGGTTTAAGTTTAGCAAAAAGATTTAAGAAACTTTATGGAAAAAATTTAAAAACAAATGAAATTTTTGAATTAAATAGAAAGCATGATTTAGATGCTGAAAGATTTATAGATGATTTTAAAGTAAATTTAGCGATGTCTCTTTCAAGCATTATAAATATTTTAGACCCTGATGCTTTTATATTTGGGGGAGGAGTTTCAAACGAAATTGATTTTTTGCATGAGATAGATTCATTGGTCAGAAAATTTGTTATTGGAAGAGAGTATGAGGGCGTTTTTTTAAAACCGAGATACGGAGACGCTAGTGGAGTTAGAGGAGCTGCTAGATTAGGAAGAAGCGCGACATATTAAAACTTCAACTTATAGTAGAAACAAAAAAAAAAAATTTTTTTTTTATTTAAAAAAATATTGATATATATGGAAAAAAACATAATACAATTTTTAGTTGTATTAAGTTTTTTTAGTTATCAATTGGGATTTATTCTACTTATAGTTTCGTTTTTAAAAAAATAGTTAACTAAATAAAAAGAGGAAGAGAAGATATGAAAAAACTAATGATCGCTTTAATTACATTAGCGTTCACATCTACTTCATCAATTGCAGGACCTAAGATAGAGGTATTGCACTGGTGGACGTCTGGTGGTGAAGCTGCTGCACTTAAAGTTTTAAAAGATGATTTCGCTGCAAACGGTGGTGAATGGATGGACATGCCTGTAACAGGTGGTGGTGGAGACGCTGCTAACGTTGCACTAAAAGCAAGAATCGTTGCTGGAGATCCTCCGTCTGCATCTCAAATTAAAGGACCTACGATTCAAGAGTATGACCAAGAAGGTGTTGTGGCTCCATATAATATTGATGCGATTGCTCAGTCTGAAGGTTGGGATAAACTTTTAGATCCAATGATTGCTGCTGTACATAAATGTGAAAATAACAGTGGACCATATTGTGCTGCACCAGTTAACATTCACAGAATTGACTGGATGTGGGCAAACAAAGCTGTATTTGATGCTAATGGTATTTCAGTTCCAACAACTTGGGATGAAGTAAATGCTGCTGCAGAAAAATTAAAAGCTGCAGGAATAATTCCATTCGCTCATGGTGGTCAAGCTTGGCAAGATGCTACTGTATTTGAAGCCGTTGCTATGGGTATAGGTGGAAATAACTACTATAAAAACTGTTACGTTGATCTAAAAGAAAGTTGTTTAAGAAGTGAGACTACAGTTAAAGTTTTTGATCAAATGAGAAAACTTCAAAGCTATACAGATGAAGGTAGTCCAGGAAGAGACTGGAACGTTGCTACAGGTATGGTGATTGAGGGAAAAGCTGGTTTCCAAATTATGGGTGACTGGGCTAAAGGTGAATTTACAGCTGCTGGAAAAGTTCCAGGTGTAGATTATTACTGTGCTCCTACTCCTTCAAATAATGGATACTTATACAATGTAGATAGCTTCATATTCTACAAAACTAGCGATCCAGAAAAACAAGAAGGTCAAAAACTATTAGCGAAACTAATGATGGGAAAAAACTTTCAAAAAGTATTTAACCTATACAAAGGTTCAATCCCAGCTAGACTAGATGTTCCAATGGATGAGTTTGACAAATGTGCAAAAACTTCTAACTCTGACATTAAAACAGCAGGTGCTAGTGGTGGATTAGTTCCAAGTTTTGCTCATGGTATGGCTCAAGGAAATACTATGAAAGCTGCACTACAAGATATCATCACAGAGCACTTTAACTCTGATATGTCGTCTGTGGATGCTGCTAACGCTTTAGCTGACTCAGTTTTAGCTAATATGTAGTACATAAAAATTAAAAGGCCACTTTTGATTAAGTGGCCTTTTTTTTTAAATCTGAAAATAAAAAATATTTATAATGTTCAAGTGGTTAGAAAAAAATTTACCTAAAATTGTAATGGCTCCAGCTGTTGGTTTGATTGGCTGGTTTGTTTATGGATTTGTACTTTGGACTTTATACATATCTTTTACAAATTCTAAAATTCTACCAAAGTATGAACTTTGGGGATTTGGACAGTATGAAAAACTTTGGGCATCAAGAAAATGGCTTATTGCGGTGGATAATTTGCTTATTTTTACAGCACTATTTTTAATCTTTTGTGTTGTTATAGGAATAATTCTTGCAATTTTTTTAGACCAAAAAATCAGAGCAGAGGGTTTGCTAAGAACGATATATTTATATCCAATGGCGCTATCTTTTATCGTTACAGGAACCGCATGGAAATGGATATTAAATCCAACTTTAGGTATACAAAAAATGTTTAAAGACTGGGGTTTCGAGAACTTCACCTTTGATTGGTTAGTAGATAGGGAGATGGCCATTTATACCATAGTTATTGCAGGTGTTTGGCAATCTGCAGGGTTTGTGATGGCACTATTTTTAGCTGGATTAAGGTCAGTAGAAGATGAAATTGTTAAGGCTGCAAAAATAGATGGCGCAAGTTTATTTACGGTTTACTGGAAGATTTTACTTCCAATGATGAGACCCGTATTTTTTACAAGTTTTGTAATTTTAGTTCATATATCTATTAAAAGTTATGATCTTATCGTAGCACTAACACAAGGTGGACCAGGTATATCAACAACTATGCCTGCTTTATATATGACACAAACTGCATTTCATAAAAGCCAGGTTGGTTTATCTGCAGCGAGTGCAATGATGATGTTTATGGCTGTAGCTGCTGTAATTATCCCATATTTATATTCAGAATTAAGGAGAGAAAATGCAAGATAGTTTGAAATCCTCTTCTTATCAGCAATTAGAGCAAAAATCTAAATATACAAATATGTTTTTGAGATGGTTTTTATATTTTATGTTAATTCTTTTTGCTTCTTATTTTATTTTTCCACTTTACGTGATGGTTGTTACTTCTCTAAAGACAATGGAAGAGATCCGTCAAGGAACACTTTTAAGTTGGCCAAGCGGATTAAATTTGGAATCTTGGGCTGTAGCGTGGGGTGGTCGAGGATATGGAGCCGGTGATACTTTTTTAAGGCCATATTTTTGGAATTCAATTAAGATGGTTGTACCAGCAGTATTTTTTTCAACATTTATTGGAGCGATGACAGGTTATGTTTTAACTAAATGGAGATTTAAAGGGGATCAGTGGGTTTTCCTTTTTTTATTATTTGGATGCTTCATACCTTTTCAAGCAATATTGCTACCAATGGCTAGAACCCTTGGAGTATTAGGAATTTCAAATTCAGTAATTGGGTTAGTTTTAGTTCATACAGTTTATGGAATACCTTTTACCACATTATTTTTTAGAAATTATTATATTTCTGTTCCGACAGAATTAGTTAAAGCTGCAAGAATAGATGGAGCTGGGTTTTTTAAAATATTTTTCAAAATTTTACTTCCAATATCGGCACCAATTATTGTCGTAACTGTAATTTGGCAGTTCACACAAATATGGAATGATTTTTTATTTGGATCAACCTTCTCATTTGGAGAAGCAGCACCTATACAAGTTGCATTAAATAATATGGTTTTATCAAGTACAAGTGTGAAAGAATATAATGTAGATATGGCTTCAGCAATTATAGCCGGCATTCCAACACTTATAGTTTATGTATTGGCAGGTAAATATTTTATTAGAGGATTAACTTCAGGAGCAGTGAAAGGATAACAATGAAAACGTTAAAAATTGAAGAACTATCAAAAAACTTTGGATCGACTGAGGTTTTAAAAAAAATTAATTTAGAAATAGATGAAGGAAATTTCCTAGTTCTTTTAGGACCATCTGGATGTGGAAAATCAACTTTATTAAATATTATTGCAGGATTAGAAACGATTAATGAGGGTGATGTTTTTATAGATGATTATAATGTTAGCAAAGTAGAGCCAAAAGACCGAAATATTGCTATGGTTTTTCAATCTTACGCTCTGTATCCATCTATGAATGTTAAGGAGAATATGATTTTTGGTCTCAAACAGGCAAAAACTTCAAAGGAAAAAATACAAGAACAGTTAGAAAAAGTCTCAAAATTTCTACAGGTAGATCAATTGTTAGAAAGAAAACCTTCTCAATTATCTGGAGGGCAACGACAACGTGTTGCTATTGGTAGAGCTCTCGTAAGGGAACCAAGAATATTTTTATTTGACGAACCTTTATCTAACTTAGATGCAAAGCTACGGGTTGAAATGAGGAGAGAAATAAAAAAACTTCATCAACAGCTAAAAACAACAGTTGTTTATGTGACTCATGATCAAACAGAGGCAATGAGTTTGGGTACTAACATTGCAATTATGAATCATGGAGTAATTCAACAAAATGATACTCCTGAAAAGATTTATAATAAGCCAAGCAATACTTTTGTTGCAGACTTTATTGGATCTCCATCAATGAATCTTATTAAGGGATTCTTAAAAGTAAATTCAGAAGACCTATTATTTACAGTGAGTGGATCAAATTTAGAAATTCCAATAAAAGATTATGATTTTAAAGATAAATCAAATTTAAATAATAAAGAAGTTTTCTTTGGTATTAGACCAGAACATATTTTCTTTAAAAAATTTAATGAAAGTGATTTTGAAATTAATTTGAGAGCAGATCTTAGTGAGTACATAGGTCATGAGCAAATAATGACATTTGATTATGCAAATCAAGAAGTTTTAGCTAAATTTCCATCTACAATTAAAATAGATCTTGCGAAAGAAACAAAATTATACTTTGATTTAACACAAGCATCTTTATTTGACGCTCAAACAGAGGAAAGAATATAATATGAAAGTAAAATATTCAGATTTAAAAAATAAAAGAATATTTATAACTGGTGGAGGTTCAGGAATTGGGGCATCAATCGTTGAGCATTTTTGTGAGCAAGGAAGTGAAGTTCATTTTGTTGATATTGATTTAAAAGAAACCAAAAAATTATTAAATAAAATAAAAAAAAACAAATTTAGATTACCGACATTTATTGAGTGTAATTTATTAGATATTAATAAATTAGAAAAAATTATTAAAAAAATTATTTCTACCAAAGGACCTATACATGCTTTAATCAATAATGCAGCAAATGATGATAGACATTCTACAGATCAAGTTGATGAAAAATATTGGCAAAACAGAATGGATGTAAATTTAAAACATTATTTCTTTGCTGCCAAGGCAGTCATAAAAGGAATGAAAAAAATTAAAGCAGGATCTATTGTAAATTTGAGTTCAGTCTCATGGATGTTAGGAGAGGGAGATAAGGTAGTTTATGAAACTGCAAAATCTGCAGTAGTAGGTTTAACTAGATCTTTCGCTCAAGAATATGGAAAATACAATATTAGAACAAATTCAGTTGTACCTGGTTCAATTGCAACTGAAAGACAAATTAAACATTGGTTAACACCAAAATATAAAAAGCTTATCTTGGACAGCCAAGCTTTAAAAAGACAGTTAAAACCAAACGATGTAGCTCAGTTAGTGATGTTTTTAGCATCAGATCAATCATCAGGATGTACAAAACAAAGCTTTATCGTTGATGGTGGTATAACTTGATCTAGGTGAAAGTTGAAAGCTCCACAATTCAAAATAAATTTCTAAGAGTTCAAACTCTTAATTATGGTGCCAGTCTTTTTGAAGTTTATCATAAGAAAAAGAAAATAAATTTAATTTTAAATTTAGGATTAAAAGAAAACTATCGGTACAAACACCCGAGTGTTGGATCAACATGTGGAAGATATGCGGGTAGAATTTCCAATTCAAAATTTAAGATAGGTAATAAAAAATTTATTTTGAATTCAAATGAGGGAAAAAATACACTTCATGGTGGTAAAGTTGGTTTCTCAATCCTACCGTGGAAAAAATTAAATCAGACAAAAGATAAAATAGTATATCAAATCTATTCAATAGATAAAGATCAAGGCTTTCCAGGCAATTTAATTGTCAATTGTACTTATAAATTAAGAGATAAATTTTTGATTATAAAATATGAATACAGATCTAATAAAAGCACTCATGTTAATTTAACCAATCACAGTTATTGGAATTTAGAACAAGATAAAAAAAATTTGATTTACAATCATGATTTAAAACTAAACTCGTCTAAATATCTTCAAATAAATAAAAATTTAATCCCAACCGGTAAATTTAAAAATATAAAGAGATCTATTTACGATTTTTCAAATTTTAAAAACATAGGAAAAAAATTAAATTATTTTAAAAATAAAAAGCTTGATATTAAATTTAAAGGTTTTGATACTACTTTTGGTGTAAAGAAAAATATAAGAAATTATGTTGGAACTTTAAAAAACAATAATACTAATATTCAAGTTGATTTTTTTTCAAATTTACCTGGTGTTCAACTTTATTCAGCACAAAATCTTAATTACAAAAAAAAATTATTTCCATATCAAGGCATTTGTTTAGAAACACAATATTTTCCTGATGCACCTAATAAAAAAAACTTTCCAAGTACTTTAATTAAACCTAATAAAAGGTATACATGCTTTACAAAAATTAAAATTAGTTAATTTATGGGTAAAAAAATTAATATCTCTATAGTTGGAACAGGTTTAATGGGCTTACAACACATTAAAGCTATTCAAAAATCAAAGAAAGCAAATCTTCATTCAATAGTAGATATTAGTAATAATGCAAAAAATTTATCCAAAAAATACAAAATTCCATTGTATTCAAATGTATCAGAACTTTTAAATTCAAAAAAACTTGATGCTGTAATTGTTGCTACTCCTAATCAATTACATGAAAAACATACTGTAAGTTTTTTAAATAATAAAATACCAGTTCTGTTAGAAAAACCTATTTCAGATAATATTCAATCTGCAAAAAAAATTATAAATAGTGCAAACAAGAACAAAACACCTTTATTGATTGGATATCATCGTCGACACAATTCAATCGTTTCTAAGGTAAAAAACGTTATTAAGAAAGGTAAATTAGGTAATATTGTTTCCGCGAACGTTTTATGCTGGCTATATAAACATAAAGCTTATTACAATGAAAAATGGAGAGTTAATAAAGGTGGAGGGCCTTTAGGTATCAATTTAGTGCACGATATTGATATGATTTGTTATTTGTTAGGTTCAATAAAATTTGTTCAAGCATTTACAACTAATAAAACAAGAAAATTTCAAGTAGAGGATACAGCTACAATAAGTTTGATCTTTAATTCAGGAGCGCTTTGTACACTTAATTTATCAGATACAATTGTTGCACCATGGAGTTACGAATTAACCGCTGGAGAAAATCCTGCATACCCAATTACCAACCAATCTGCATATATGATTGGAGGCACAAAAGGTTCTTTACAGTTTCCTAATCTTAAATATTGGTTCTATAAAAAAGAAAGAAGCTGGTGGAATAAGATATTTGTTAATGAAGATAAAAACAAAAAAGATGACATCACATTAGTAAACCAAATTGACCATTTTGCTGATGTAGTGACTAAAAAGGTTAAACCAAAAGTGAATGGTAATGATGGTTTAATTTCTCTCAAAATTTTTGCAGCAATAACTAAAAGTGCAAAAACTGGTAAAAAAGTAAGAATATAAAATTTTTATTAAAAATTTAAATCATTCATTGTTTTGACATATTTTATTTGTTAACTTTTTATATGAAAAAAATTATCTTACTTGCTTTATTTAGTTTGTTATTTTTTACAAATTCAAATGCTGCATGCGATGATCCTTTAACAGAAGGTGTTGATTATTCTAATTGTAGATTTTCAGACTCACAAGATTTGCAGGGAAGTTATCTTCCAAATTCAAACCTTTCTTTTGCAAGTTTTATTCAAGTGAATTTTGATAAAAGTATCATGATGACTTCAAATCTATCGTTTGGAACTTTTCCAGAGTCTACTTTTGTAAGAGCTAATCTTTACGAGTCTGTTTCAATTGGTGCAAATTTTGAAAAAACTAATTTTACTGGTGCTAACTTAACTAGAGTTGATTTTATGGGAGCAACTTTAATCGAAGCAAATTTTCAAAACTCTAATTTAATGGAAGCAAACTTTACCTCTTCTAACATCACCAATGCTAATTTTGATGGAGCTAATTTAACCGGAGCAACGTGGACCAATGGTCAAACTTGCGGTCCAGAATCTATTGGTACTTGTAAACAATAATAAATGAATACTTCAGTTAATACTGATGATGTTATCTTTAATTTTTTTAAACAAATTTGTGATGAAAAAGATGATCAAAAATGTGTCGAGCTTGGAAACGAATGGATAAAGGCAATGGAAACCAATTTATCTGAAATGGAGAAAAATCTAAACGGGGCTGATTATATTAAACATAAAGATGACATTCAAAGTAACAGAAACCATCTTAATAGCTTAAAAAACAAAAACTCATCTGAATGGAGAGAGTACGCAACTCAATGCATGATTGAAATAATGAATCATAAGAGTCAAAAATAATTTAAGAAATAAATTTTAAATAACTAGCTATATCGATTAATATAATATAAAGACTATAAGAAGGGGTGTCTTAACAGACTGAGATCATACCCTAAGAACCTGTCCGGTAATTCAGAAAGGGATAAAATGGATAAAACATATTTTTTAACTCAATCAACATCATTAATATTGGTTATAGCAATTAGTTTAATATTCTCTTTTTTAGGAATTTTTCACTCTAATAAACATAAGGGCATAAATAATTATTTAACTGCAAATAGAAACATTGGTTTATTTTCGCTCACTACAAGTCTTGTAGCATCAGCTTTAGGAGCTTGGATTTTATTTGGACCAGTTGCGGCCGCAACGTGGGGTGGAGTAGGTGCTGTTATTGGTTATGCATTAGGCACAGCTTTTCCAATGATTTTCTTAATTTATTTTGGAAAAAAAATTAGAAATGAGTTTCCAAAAGGATCTTCTTTAGTTGAGTTTATGAGAAAGAAATTTGGCAAAAGTCTATTTAAGTTAATTTTGTTAATGACAATCTTTTATATGTTCATTTTTCTTTGTGCAGAAGTAACGGCAGTTGCTGTATTAATTAATTATATATCTGGAACAGAATTGTGGATTACAGCATTAATAGTTTTGGTAGCTACCTTAAGTTACACTCTTTATGGGGGATTAAGAGCATCAATATTTACTGACAATATTCAAATGATTGTAATTGGTCTTTTGTTATTTATTTTGATTTCAATTATTAGCTCATCTTCAGGAGATAATTTTTCATTTTCTTTAATTAATGAGAAAAACCCTCAACTAATAAGTTCAAATTATATTCCAGGATATACTGCTGGGTTAACTTTCTTTATAGCAGTTGCAGCAACTAACTTATTTCATCAAGGAAATTGGCAAAGAGTATATGCAGCAAAAGATTATCAAACACTAAAAACTGGTTTGATAATTTCTTTCTTTATTATTATCCCAATAGTTTTTTTAATGGGATTTATTGGAATGGTTTCATTTTCAACTGATCCATCTATTAGACCAGATTTAGGATTTTTTAGTTTGTTATTAAAAGATCAAACCAAGATTTTATCCTTATTGGTTGTTATCCTTGGTCTTGCAT
This sequence comes from uncultured Pelagibacteraceae bacterium, assembly GCA_902541745.1. Classification (GTDB taxonomy): domain Bacteria; phylum Pseudomonadota; class Alphaproteobacteria; order Pelagibacterales; family Pelagibacteraceae; genus Pelagibacter. The sequence continues at coordinate 19,892 of CACBRW010000017.1, forward strand.
TAACAATTTCTACTGTTGATACTTTGGTTAATGCTATCTCCAGTTTGTTTATAGTTGATGGCAAAGCAACTTTTAACTTAGATAAAAAAACTGATTACTTAAAAATATCTAAGTATTTTATTTTAATCTTGTCCGTAATTGCTTTTGGTGTCGCTTCAAAAGGATTTGATATTTTATATTTATTCCTACTGGCAGATTTATTTTGTTGCGCATTTGTAGTGACTATTTTTTATAGTTTTTATAATAAAGTGGATGAAAAAACTGCTTATGTTTCAATTATAAGTGGTCTAGTTGCTGGATTTTTAATGTTTCCATTTCCAAATTTTTCTAAAAGTTTGTTAGTGGGAGTATTTTTGTCTAAAGACTTGTTTTCCCCTTTTATAGCTCAATCTTTATTATTTTTATCTTTTTTGATTGCAACTTTCTTGCCTGCAATAATTTTAAAAATTAAATTCAGATAGAGGATTTTAAAGCGTCATAAATAAGTTCTTTGGTAGTCTCACCAATACTTCTGTAAACTTCTTTATTATCCTTAAAAATTAAAAGTGTTGTTTGATATTGAACATTAAAAAATTGAGCAATTTCTTTATTTGTTACATCAAAAGCAAAGTATTCCATATTATCAAAATCTTTTTTTGCTTTTTTTAACACTTCCATTTGACCTGCACATGATGAGCAATATTTAATCCAAGAACTTACCACAACAACTTTTCCCTCTGATAGAGCTTTATTGAATAATTCTTTACTGTAAGTAGTTTCTTTTCCAATTGCTTTGGTGCTAAATGTTAATACAAAACAGATAAATACTAAAAATTTTTTCATTACATTAATTTAGGAAAATTAAAATTTATTGTAATACCATAAATTGTCTCTATATATGCATATCTACATGTCAAACGATCAAATAAGCATAAATAGCCTGTCAAAAGTTTACGACAATGGTTTTGAAGCATTAAAAAACATAAATCTTAATATTAAAAAAGGTGAAATTTTTGCAATGCTTGGACCAAATGGCGCAGGAAAAACAACTCTAATAAGCATTATTTGTGGAATAGTAAGACCATCTTCTGGAAAAGTTACAGTGGACGAATTTGACATTATTGATGATTATAGAGAAACAAGGTCAAAAATTGGTTTAGTTCCACAAGAGCTGACTCTGGAACAATTTGAAACCGTATTTAATAACGTTTCCTATTCTAGAGGTTTGTACGGAAAGAAACCTGATGCAAAACATATTGAGAAAGTTCTAAAAGATTTAAGTTTATGGGATAAGAAAGATTTAAGACTCAGACAATTATCTGGAGGAATGAAAAGAAGGGTATTGATTGCAAAAGCATTATCTCATGAACCAACTATTTTGTTTTTAGATGAACCAACTGCTGGGGTAGATGTT
>CACBRW010000018.1 GCA_902541745.1 uncultured Pelagibacteraceae bacterium
AATTTTATTATTAAAATTATGATTCGCCTTGTGTCTTTTTAAATTTTCTGAAAGAAGCTTTTTTTGAAAAAGTTTTTCTCCAAGCCACACGGGCATTGCTTTAGTAAATTGTTTAAAACCATATGGCGCAAAGCCAACAAAAGTTTCTAATAATCTTTCGAATTTTAAGAAGGGTTTTTCGAAAAAAACAATATGATCAATATCTGAAATATTTATTTTTGTAAAATTTAGTATATTTTCTATAGCATTAAATGGATATGATGAGTCATGTTTAATTCTTGTAAACCTTTCTTCTTGTACAGCAGCAATTATTTTTCCATTTTCTATTAACGCTGCAGCACTGTCATGATAAAATGCAGATATACCTAAAATTTTAGTCACTTAAAATATGGTGTATATAAACGGCGCAATAGCTGAACCTTGACTTAAAATAATTAATCCGCCAAATAAAACTAAGACTATTATTATTGGTAAAAGCCAATATTTTTTTCTTATTTTTAAAAAATATAAAAATTCTTTGATAAATTCCATTTTAAAACCTTTGTTTCATGGATGTTTTTTTATTTGTCCTTTTTATCCAATATGATGAATTCTTGTTATATTTCAAGTTTAGTATATCTTTTTTTAGGAGTTTCATAAACAGTCCAATTGGAGTCATTATAACAAAAAAAATAATCATCATCACTAGTGGAGATACGATTTTTCCTAAAAAAATTCCAAATTTAAACCATAATTTATTGAAAGGCGTCAAAAGACTTGAGTTCATAGTTCCAAGGATAAAAAATATAATTACAATTATTGATGACCAAACTCTTATTTGACCATTATTTAAAAGTGGCCAAAGAGATATGATTAGAAAGACACCAGAAAATACGTATCCAAAATTTCTATTTGTAGGTAGTTTAATCTTTTTATCTATCACATCTTTTTAATAGACTATCAAACAAAACCACACAATTAAATTTTTGACTTAATTTATTTATTTTTTTGTATTATTTGAGTTATTTGTTTATCAAATTTAATATTTTTTTTATAAAAAAAAGTAATGTTGCATTTTTTTGCTGCTAGTCTGTCAGATTTTTTATCACCAATCATATAGCTTTTTTTGGTATCTATTGACCAATCTAAAATAGCATTACGAATTAATCCAGGTTTCGGTTTTCTACAATCACAATTAATTTTGTATTTACCTCTGGCCTCTGTTGGGTGGTGGGGGCAATAATATGTGTCATCAATATTAGCATTATTATTATTACATTGTTTTAAAATATAGTTAGTAATATTTTGGAAACTTTTTTTTGAGTAATACCCCCTGCCTATTCCAGATTGATTTGTTATTACAATTACTAAATATTTATTTTTATTGAGAATATTTAATGCTTTAAATACACCTTGATTAAATACAAATTTTTGTTTTTGGTATACATACCCAGTGTCCTTATTAATTACACCATCTCTATCTAAAAAGAAGGCTTTATTTGAAGTATTTAGTTTTAAAAGTTTTATTGCAGTCTTGAGGTTTTTTTTAATTCCAATATCAATAAAAAATTCATTATATATTTTTCCAGATATTTGACGTTGATTTATCAGATTTTTAAAAAAATCATTTTCTAAAGAGGAAAATTTATTTTTAATATTCTTTAAAAAATTTTTCTTAATTAAATAAATACCTCCATTCATTATAAAAGTATTATCTTCTGAAAAATTTATTAAATTTTTTTTAATATTTAAATGGTTTATTTTTTTGTTAGATTTATAGTTTTTATTTTTGGTACATGCAATTGATATAGTTTTATTATTTTTTTTTGAAAAACTATAAAAATTATCTAAATTTATTGAAAAAAAAGTATCACCATTAAATAAAAAAAAATCACTATTGATATATTTTTTGATATTAAAAAGAGCTCCGGCAGTTCCTTTGGGTGTTTTTTCCAAAATACATTTGATTTTAACTCCAAATATTTCTTTATTATGATACCTGTTAAAAAAATCTTTGTGTCTATAGGAACACAATAAATAAATTATTTTAAAATTATATTTACAAATATGATACAATAAATGATCCAAAAAAGGTTTATTACCTATTTTTAGTAATGGTTTTGCAGTATGTTTGGTTAATTCTTTTAATCTAGATCCTTTGCCACCAACTAAAATTACACCTTGGTATTTCATAAATAATTTTTATTTAATTAATATCAAATAATATTGATTATAATTATTAAATATTCTCAATATTTAATAAAAAATTATTTCTAAATAATCTTTACTTATTTAAATTAAGACTGTATAAAACGCTGCCTGGTGATTATTGCGAAAGGGCAATACCCGATCCCATTCCGAACTCGGAAGTCAAGCCTTTCTGCGCCAATGGTACTTTGTCTTAAGACATGGAAGAGTAGGACATTGCCAGGCTATTCAAAATGAAAAATCTTATAGTCGTAACTGGTGGAGCAGGATTTGTTGGTTCAAATCTTATTGAGTTACTCATTCAAAAAACAAATTATTTAATATTTAGTATCGATAATTATTCAAGTGGAAATAAAAAAAATCATATAGATTCATCAAGAGTAAAATATTTTTCGCAGGATACAAAAAATATTAATAAAGTTTTATTAAAGTATAAAAAAAAAATTAATTGCATTTTTCATTTTGGTGAGTTTGCTAGAATTCACCAAAGTTTTCAAAAAATAGATAAATGTTTTGAATCAAATATTATAGGTACAAAAGAGGTATTCCAGTTTTGTCTTAGAAATAATATTAAGCTTATTTATTCAGCTACATCAGCAAGTTTAGGAAATAATGGGGGTGATAAGAATCTTTCACCATATGCTTTTTCAAAATCTATTAATCTTGAACAATTAGAAAATTTAAAAAAATGGTTTAAATTTAAATTTGAAGTTGTTTATTTTTATAATGTATATGGACCTAAGCAAATTTGCAAAGGTGATATGGCAACGGTAATAGGAATTTTTGAACATCAATACAAAAATAAATTGCCCTTAACAGTGGTAAAACCTGGAAATCAAACTAGAAGATTTACACATATAAATGATACCGTAGATATATGTTATCAGGCCTGGAAAAAAAATAAGTGTTCACATTACAGTATCTCAAATAAAGAAACCTATTCTATTTTAAAAGTTGCACGATTATTCAAAAAAAGGATTAGATTTATACCTCCTAGGTTGGGAGAGAGGTACAATTCATCTTTGAGTAAAAAAAGCTTAAATAATAAAATAATTCAAAAATTTGGAAAATTAAGTTTGAAAGATTATATTTCATCGTTTATTAAGAGTTCAAATTATGAAAATTAAAAGTTCTTTAAAATCTATTAAAAAAAGAGATCTAAATTCTAAGCTAGTTAGAAGAAGAGGCAGAGTTTACGTTATAAATAAAACAAACCCAAAGTTTAAAGCAAGACAGAAGTAAATTTTATGGATAATGAGAACCATAAAAATACTTGGAATAATTTTACAAAATTTGTTTTGTGGGGAACTGTCGCAGTAGTCTTAGTTTTAGTTTTAATGGCGATATTTCTTTTATAATATTCTAATTGTTTTTATTATGAATTTAGTTTCAGTTTCAGAAAACCTAGACATTGAAAAGCGAATAGCAATTACCCCAGAAATTGCAAAAAAATATATCAATTTAGGATTTAATTTAACATTACCAAATAATTATGGAACTCACTTAGGCTTTAATGACGAAGATTATAAAAATCTGGGAGTTAATTTTTTGGATAAAGAAGACGAGGTAATAAAAAATTCTGAGATTGTTATTCAATTAGGATTACCTGTTGAGGAAAAATTATCATTGTTTAAAGAAAATCAAACTTTGATTGGTTCATTAAACGCTTTTGTAAATAAAGAAAAATTAGAGAATTTAAAGTCAAAAAAAATAAATTGTTTTTCTTTAGAGTTGCTACCAAGAATAACAAGAGCGCAATCAATGGATATTCTGTCATCACAAGCTAACCTTGCTGGTTACAAAGCTGTTGTAGAAGCTTTCCAAGTTTATGAAAGAGCGATTCCAATGATGATGACCGCAGCAGGGACGATTCCTGCAGCAAAAGTATTAGTGGTTGGAGCTGGAGTTGCTGGATTACAAGCTATTGCAACCTCTAAAAGAATGGGAGCCGTAGTATTCGCAACAGATGTAAGGATGGCCTCAAAAGAACAAGTTGAAAGTTTAGGTGGTAAATTTCTTACAGTTGAGGGATCTGAGAATTTAGAAACCGAAGGTGGTTATGCAAAAGAAGCATCAGATGAATTTAAAAAGAAACAAGAGGAATTACTTTCAGAAACATTAAAAAAAATTGATATAATAATTTGTACAGCTTTAATCCCAGGTAGAGAAGCTCCAAAGATAATTAAAGAGGAAATGTTTAAAAATTTACAACCAGGTTCAGTAATTTATGACTTGGCAGCAATTCAAGGAGGAAATACTGTATTTACTGAGGTTGATAAAATTGTTGAAAAAAATGGTGTTAAAATTTTAGGTGAGGCAAATATATTAAATAAATTACCTGTATCAGCTTCTAATTTATATGCTAAAAATGTATTTAATTTTATCTCTAATTTATATGATAAAGAAAATAAGAAATTAAATATTAATTTAGAAGATGAAATAATAGACAAAACACTTATCAAGTAGAATTATGGAAATTGACCCTTTTATATTCAGATTAAGTATATTTATATTATCCATATTTGTTGGCTACTATGTTGTATGGAGTGTAACACCTTCTTTACATACTCCTTTAATGTCAGTTACGAATGCAATTTCTTCAGTAATCATCGTAGGTGCGATAATTGCAGCTTTGTCTGGAAGTGATGGAGAAGTTTTTTCATCTTCTAGTATTTATGGATTTTTAGCAATTATTTTAGCAGCTGTGAATATTTTTGGCGGATTTTTAGTCACCCAAAGAATGTTAGCAATGTATAAAAAAAAGAAAAAGGATAAATAATTAATGTCTGCAAATCTATCTGCAATTTTATATTTAGTATCTGGGGTATTATTTATTTTAGCTTTAAGAGGCCTGTCATCTCCTGAAACTTCAAGACAAGGAAATTTATTTGGAATAATTGGAATGGTTATTGCTGTAACAGTTACATTCTTGTCAGTTGGTAATTTTAGTTCTGGATTTATCTATGTCCTTATATTTTTGGCTATTGGTGGTTGCATTGGATCATTTATAGCATATCGCATACCAATGACTGCAATGCCAGAACTGGTTGCAGGCTTTCATAGTTTAGTTGGTTTAGCAGCTGTATTTGTAGCAATCTCTGCATTTATTAATCCATCTGCATTTAATCTAGGAACACCTGGAAATATTAAACTTGCAAGTTTGATTGAAATGGCAATTGGAGCAGCAGTTGGTGCAATCACTTTTTCTGGATCAGTTATAGCATTCTTAAAATTACAAGGAATAATGTCAGGCGCACCAATAACTTTTAAAGGTCAACATTTATTAAATGCATTGTTGTTAATTTTGATTGTAATCTTAACTATTTATCTTTGTTCAACACAATCATCTAATTTATTTTGGATATTAATTGCAATTTCTTTTTTAATTGGATTTTTAATTATTATACCAATTGGTGGTGCAGATATGCCAGTTGTAATTTCAATGTTAAATTCTTATTCAGGTTGGGCCGCGGCTGGAATTGGATTTACTTTGGAAAATACAGCTTTAATTATTACAGGAGCATTAGTTGGATCCTCTGGTGCAATACTTTCATATATAATGTGTAAAGGAATGAATAGATCATTCTTTAATGTCATTTTAGGTGGTTTTGGAGCTACAGACCAAACTTCTGGAAGTCAAAACAAAGAACAAAGACCAGTAAAAAGTGGTAATGCAGATGATGCAGCTTTTTTAATGAAAAATGCGTCTTCAGTTATAATTGTTCCAGGTTATGGAATGGCAGTAGCTCAAGCACAGCATGCTTTAAGAGAAATGGTAGATACACTAAAGAAAAATGATATTAAAGTGTCTTATGCCATTCACCCGGTTGCTGGACGAATGCCAGGACATATGAATGTTTTATTAGCTGAAGCAAATGTTCCATATGACGAAGTATTTGAATTGGAAGAAATAAATAATGATTTTGCAAATGCAGATGTCGCATTTGTAATTGGCGCAAATGATGTAACAAACCCTGTTGCAAAAACTGATCCACAAAGTCCAATCTATGGAATGCCAGTTTTAGACGTTGAAAAATGTAAATCTGTTTTATTTGTAAAAAGAAGCTTATCGCCTGGATATGCTGGAATTGATAATGATCTTTTTTACAAAGAAAATACTTTGATGTTGTTTGCTGATGCTAAAAAAATGACAGAAGATATTACAAAAAACTTATAGAATTTATGAATACAAAAATTTTTTGTGATATTGCTGATTTATCTTCAATAAAAAAATTTAATAAATTAAAAATTGTAAAAGGGTTTACAACTAATCCAAGCTTAATGAGAAAAGCAGGTGCAAAAGACTATAAATCATATTCAAAAAAAATACTTAAAATATGTGGAAATAAACCAATTTCTTTAGAGGTATTTGCTGATGATAAAAGATCAATGATTGAGCAGGGAAAAAAAATTAATAGCTGGGGTAAAAATGTGTATGTTAAAGTTCCAGTAGTAAATTCAAAAAATAGCTTTACAGGCAAAGTAATAAAAGAGCTAAATAATAGAAATATTAAGTTAAATATAACAGCAGTTTACACAGCCAAACAAACAAAAAAAATTTTAAAAGTAATTAACAAGAAAACAAAAGTAATTATCTCAATATTTGCTGGAAGAGCAGGAGATACCGGAAAAGACCCAGTCCCAGAGTTTGCAAAAAGTATTAAGTTAGCCAAAAAATATAAAAACGTGGAGATTTTATGGGCGAGTGTAAGAGAGCCTTATAATTATTTACAAGCAAAACAATTAGGCTGCCACATCATTACAATTCCACCTTCAATTATTGAAAAAATTAAAAAATTTGGAAAGTCATTTGATCGATTAACACAAGAAACAGTTAAAGCATTTCTTCTTGATAGCAAAAAATCAAATTTTAAAATTTAGCTGAATTGGTTGCGGGGGACGGATTTGAACCGCCGACCTTCAGGTTATGAGCCTGACGAGCTACCAGACTGCTCCACCCCGCGGTATTTTTAAATTCTATTTTTAAGTTTATTAAGTTTTTTAACTCTTTTAATATTTTCTTGAAGAATTCTTTTTTTCTTTTCAGATGGTTTTTCATATGTATTTTTAAGTTTTATCACTTTAAAAAACCCATCTCTTTGAAGTTTTCTTTTTAAAACTCTCAAAGCTTGTTCAACATTATTATCTTTAACTTCTATTTTAATAACTACCTCCAAAAAAAGTGGTTGATTATCACTTTTATAAATTTATGTCTATTAATTTTATTCATTATATCGAAGCTATATTAGCTTTATTTTGTTTTTCTTTTTCTTTTTTTTCTCTTTTTATTCTTCTCTCAGCTTTTTCAATAGCTTCAACCAAATCTTTTTGAGTAAATAAATTTAAGGCTACAGGATCTTTTGGATTTAGATTGTTATAGTTCCAATAGCTTTTATTTCTAATTAATGTCACTGAATTTTTTGTAATACCTACTAGTCTGGCTATTTGTGAGTCTTTAAGAATATTATGCTGTTTGATTAACCAAAGTGCTGAATCAGGTTTATCTTGTCTTTTTGAAAGTGGAATATATTTTTTAATCTTCTTTTCAGTATTAGAAATTTCAATATCACTACTTTTTATTTGGAGTGGTCTATTTTCATCTTTTGAGGATAATTCGATTTCTTCTCTCGAAAGTTGTCCAGATATTATCGGATTATAAGCCTTAATACCTTTAGCAACTTCTCCATCAGCAATTCCTTGTACTTCAACCTCATGTAATTTACAAAAATTTGCTATTTGTTTAAATGTTAGAGTTGTATTTTCTACTAGCCAGACAGCTGTAGCCATTGGCATCAGGGGGGCGTTTGACATTTAATTTTTCTTTTCTGATTTAAAATTTTGAAATTTTTTATTGAACTTACTAATTCTACCTTTATCCATTAATTTTTGTTTTCCACCTGTCCATGCAGAATGTGATTTAGGATCTATTTCAAGTCTTAACAAATCTCCTTCAGAACCCCATGTTGATCTTGTTTCAAACTGAGTCCCATCTGTCATTTCAACTTTAATAGTATGGTAGTTTGGGTGTATCTCTTTTTTCATAACGAGACTTATAGCAAAAGAAATTTAGAACACAATTAAAAGTTCTTAATATTTTTAAGCATTTTATCGTTAATTGTTGCACTTGATGCTCTAATGTCAATATTATTAATGTTGAATTCATTTAAGTTATTTACTATTCCACCAGCCTCTTGGACCAATAACGAACCAGCTGCAACATCCCATATATTGATTTTGTTATGAAAAAAACCATCCAACCTACCAGATGCTACATATGCTAAATCTAATGCAGCACATCCACTGTATCTCATATTTAAATCACTGAATTTCACACCTTCGTGGTTACTGGAAAACAAGCAATCTTCTAAAATATTTTTTTTTGAAACTCTTAACCTTTGATTATTTAAAAAAGCTCCTTTATTTTTTTCTGCATAAAACATTTCGTCTTTTATCGGATCAAAAACCAGACCACTTATTATTTCCTTTTTAGATTGCAGAGCTACACAAATAGCAAAATGAGGTATCCCATGTAAAAAATTTGTTGTTCCATCAATTGGGTCTATAATCCAAATATTTTCTCTATCTTTATTTTCGATTTTACCAATTTCTTCAGATATAAAAGAATAATTTTTTTTTATTTTTGATAATTCCTCGATAAGAATTTTTTCTACATTTCTATCTGTCTTGGTCACAAAATCGTAAGGACCTTTTTTAGATACTTGTAATTTTTCAACTTCACCAAAATCTCTAATTACAGATTTAGACGCTTTTTCTGCAGCTTTAATCATTATATTTAAATTTGAAGATATAGAGATCATTTTAGATTTTCTTAACGTATTCTAAATTTCTTGTATCAATTATTATTTCATCTCCTGACTCGATAAATGGGGGAACTTGAATATTTAAACCATTATCCAAAGTTGCTGGCTTATAAGAGGATGAAACTGTCTGTCCTTTAAGTGCTACATCTGTTTTTTCAATTTTGCATTGTACTTGATTTGGTAATTCAACTGAAATTGGTTTTTCATTGTAAAAACTTACAGAAACTTTAAGGTTTTCACTTAAAAGCTTACCTTTGTCACCAATCATGTCTTTTTTTATTTCTATTTGTTCAAATGATTTTGGATTCATAAAATAGAAATTAATTTCATCACTATAAAGATAATTAAATGTTGTCTCATCTAAAGAAGCCTTCTCTACTGTTTCGCTAGATCTAAATCTTTCGTTTAACTTTGTGTTTTTATTTAAGCTTTTCATTTCTATTTGTGCAAATGCACCGCCTTTTCCTGGTTTTACATGTTGAGTTTTTAAAACTTGCCATAAGTCATTTTTATATTCTAAAAGCATTCCTACTCTAATTTCAGCAGCATTAATTTTCATTGTAATTTTTCTATAGCTTGTAATGGTTTATATTTTTTATTTTTCCAAACGTAGCCTGAAATAGCTAAAAAATTAGCTTTGTTCAATAATAGATTTTTATAATTAATATCATCAATTCCACCAATAGCTACTATTGGTGTATTTGTGAATTTCTTAATTTTATTTAAAATTTGTAATGAAGCCTTATACTTAGTGATCTTAGTCTTAGAATGATAAAATGCGCCAAAAGCAATATAGCTTGCATTATATTTAATTGCTTTTTTTGCTAAATTTAAAGAATTATGACATGTAACTCCTATAATTTTTTTACCAAGTATTTTTTTAGCTTCCTTTATATTCATGTCATTTTGACCCAAATGACATCCATCAGCACCTAATTTTAAAGTAAGCAATGGATCATCATTAATTATAAATTTTACTTTATTTTTTTTACAAATATTTTTAATTTTTTTTCCAATTATCATTTTTTTATTCTGAGAGTAATTTTTAAGTCTGAGCTGAAAAAAACTTACTTTTCCACTTTTTAAAACTAACTTTAGATTGTTGTAGAAAGAATTAGGTATTTTGTTTGGAGAAATAAGATAAATAAATTTTTTTTTATTTATTTTCAAGTTCTCTAGACCATTTTCCTTGAGCAGCTAAGGTACACATTTTAGCTCGATGATTAAAAGTATTTTGAGTAGCCTCTACATTTTCAATATCATTAGACCAAACTTTTAAAGCACTTTGCTGAAGAGCTCTTCCATATGAGTAGGTCATTATAAAATTTGAATTATTATTTTTGTTAATTATATTTAAATTTTCTGTAGCTTCAATTTCAGATTGCCCTCCAGATAAAAAAGCTATTCCAGGAACTTCATTGGGTACAGAATTTTTAAGGCACTCCAAAGTCTTGATTGATACTTCTTCACTAGAAATTTTATTTTTTGATAGGTTGCCAGACAAAATCATATTTGGTTTTAATATTATTCCTGAGAGATCAACTTTGTGTAAAATTAGTTCTTCAAAACACTTTTCAATTACCTCTGATGTTTTATATAAACAATCCTCAGCAGAATGGTTTCCATCCATTAATACCTCAGGTTCTACTATTGGAACCATTCCACTTTCCTGAACTAGCGCAGAGTATCTAGCAAGTGCATGAGCATTACTACTAATTGCAAGTTTACTTGGATATTTTTCACCAATAGAGTATACACCTCTCCATTTTGTAAACCTTGCTCCGAGATCAAAATATTTCTTTAATCTACCTCTAAGGCCATCCAATCCTTCTGTGATTTTTTCTTTAGGAGAATTTGCTAACTCTTTTGCACCAGTATCAACTTTAATTCCAGGAACCGCGCCTGAACTAGATATTAAATCCGGTATTGATTTTTCCGTACTCGAAATTTGATTTATGGTTTCATCGTAAAGAATTACACCGCCTATGCAATCCTTCATTACACTTGATGAAAAAAGAATTTCTCTGAAGGCAAGCCTATTTTCTGGTGTTGATTTGACATTTACTCCCTCAAGTCTTTTCGTCATAGTTCCAGTGCTTTCATCAGCCGCAAGAATTCCTTTTCCATTGGAAATTATTTTAATTGCAATTTTATTTAATTCAGACATTTTAATTTAGTGCGTTTATACCAGGAAGGTTTTTACCTTCAAGATATTCTAAAAAAGCTCCACCTGCAGTTGAAACAAAATTAAACTCATTAACAGCATTTAAATTATTTAGTAAAGAAACTGTGTCCCCGCCACCAGCAACTGAAAAAATTTTATTTGCTTTATTATTTTCAATTATTTTTTTTGCTATTTGAATACTTCCATAAGCAAAATTAGGATTTTCAAAATACCCTGCAGGTCCATTCCAAAGTATAGTTTTACTGTTATCAATAATTTTTGTTATTTTATCTATAGTTTTTGGACCAATATCTAATATCATTTCATCAGATAATATTTCACTCAATTCTTTTTTTTTAGGTGGTCCATTTACATCTTTAGATACAATCACATCTTCTGGATAGATTAGTTTACATTTTTCTTTTTTTGAAAGAAAAGTAATTTCTTCGATTATTTTATCACAATTTTTTTCTTTAATTGATTTACCAACACTATTTCCAAAATATTCTATAAAATTATTAGCCATACCACCAACAATTATAAAATTATCAAATTTAGGAATTAAATTTTTAATAACATTAATTTTAGTTGAAATTTTAGACCCTCCAATAATACAGGTAATTGGTCTTGTAATTTCAGAAGTTATTCTATTAAGTGCATTCACTTCTAAGTCTAGCTGTAATCCAGAAAATGAGGGTAAGAATTTTGGAATTTTATAAATTGAGGCATGAGCTCTATGCGAACAAGAAAAAGCATCATTGATATAAATATCCCCAAGATTTGATATCATTTGAGCAAACTTATTGTCATTTTGCTCTTCTTCAGAATAAAATCTAATGTTTTCTAAAATAAAAATATCTTCATTATAGTCACTGAAGAAATTTTTACTTTTTATTTTTTTAATATTTTCACTAATAAGTTTCACTTTTTTTTTTAATTTATTTTGTAATTCTTCACAAATTGGTTTTAGGGAGAGCTCTTCAACAATTTTACCTTTTGGTCTTCCAACATGAGATAAAATTATAATTTTAGCTTTTTTTTTAATCAAAAAATTTAATGTAGGAAGAATTTTATCAATTCTTGTTGTGTCTGTTATCTTGTCTTTTTCCAAAGGGACATTTAAATCTAGTCTTAATAATATTTTTTTATTGTTTAGATTTTTTTCGTTTATAATACTTCTCATTAAGAGATTTTATGCAAAGTTTCAGCGATATCACACATTCTATTAGAAAAGCCCCATTCATTATCATACCAGGCTGATATTTTACCCATATTACTTCCAACTACATTTGTTAAAGAAGCATCTACTATTGCAGAAGCAGGATGATGATTAAAGTCTATAGATACTAATTTTTCATGAGTAATTTCTAGGATATTTTTTAATTTATTTTTTGATGCTTCTTCAAAGGCATCATTAATTTTTTTTATACTAATATCTTTTTTTGTACAAAAAACTAATTCAACGAGCGAAACATTAGGAGTAGGCACTCTCATCGCAACACCTTCTAGTTTTCCTTTGAGGTTTGGTATTATTTCTCCTATTGCTTTCGAAGCTCCTGTTGAGGTAGGAACTATTGATTGACTCGCTGATCTTGCTCTTCTTGGATCTTTGTGCGAATTATCTAAAATTCTTTGATCGCTAGTAAACGCATGAATTGTAGTCATAAAACCTTTTTCAATTTCAAATTTTTCATTAAGAACATTGGTTACTGGTGCTAGACAATTAGTTGTGCACGAAGCTGCAGATATTATTTTATCTTGTTTAGTAATTATATTTTCATTAACACCAAATACTATTGTTTTATCAGCATTTTTACATGGAGCAGAAACGATTACTTTTTTTGCACCATTTTCTATATGAGCAAGAAGTTTTTCTTTAGAATTAAATTTTCCAGTACATTCGAAAACATAATCAACATCATGTTTTTTCCAATTAATGTCTTCAATTTTTGTTTCTTGAGAAAATGTAATTTTATTTTTATTAATTATTAAATGATTTGGATCATAATCTAAATCAGCATTTAATTTTCCATGTATAGAATCATAGTTGATTAATTTAGATGTAGTTTCTGAATTTGACCTGTTGTTTAAATGATTAATTTTTAAATTTTTATTTTTACTTTCGACAATTGATCTAACAACCATACGACCAATCCGTCCCATTCCATTAATTCCAATTTTAATTGTCATTTTATTTATTTAATAATTTTTTAGTGATATTTTTAATGTTTGTACTTTCTAGTCCAAAATATTTATAAATATCTTTATAGGGTGCACTTTTTCCGAATTCATCAATTCCAAAAGTAATACCGTTATCACCTACATATTTTTTCCAACAATCGCTTGTTCCAGCTTCGATTGATATTTTTAATTTTGTTTCTTCTAAAATTTTATTTTTATAAGATTTTGATTGTAATTCAAAAAGTTCCATACAAGGCATTGATACCACTTTGGAATATATTTTATCTTTGGCTAATTTATGGCTAACCTCTACCGCTAGATTAACTTCAGATCCACTCGCTAATATTGTTAGATTAATTTTTTTATTTGTTCTTAAAACCTCATAAGCGCCTAATGAGCATAAGTTTTTATTTGGGTATGTTTTTCTTACTGGATTTAAATTTTGTCTTGTTAAAGATAGAACGCTAGGTGTTTTTGAGCTTTTTAATGCATGTTCCCAACACTCGATAGTTTCAATTCTGTCTGCAGGTCTGAATACATTTAGGTTAGGTATAGCACGTAAGCCTGAAAGCTGTTCTACAGGTTGATGGGTAGGACCATCTTCTCCGAGCCCAATAGAGTCATGAGTCATTACATAAATGACTCTTTTTTTCATTAAGGCAGACAATCTGATTGAAGGTTTGCAATAATCAGAAAATATTAAAAAAGTACCCCCATAAGGAATTAGATTACTATGAAGTGCGATACCATTCATGACCCCACTCATTGCGTGCTCTCTCACTCCGTAGTGAATGTAGTCACCAGTAAAATCTCCAGGCTTAATTATTTTATGGTTTTTAGTTTTTGTATTATTTGATCCAGCTAAATCAGCAGAGCCGCCAATTAAATTATTTTTTTGTTTTGTTAATGCATTCAATGTCATTTCTGAACATTTTCTAGTAGCCAAACTTTTTGGTTCCTTTATTGCATTCTCTTTTTCTTTCTTAAGTACCGTAGTAAAGTTATTTTTTAAAGTTTGATTAAATTTTATTCTTTTTCTTTTTAATACTTTGTTCCATTTTTTTTCTAAAATTTCACCTCTTTGGCCAATTTTTCTCCACTCATTTAAAATTTTATTTGGGATATCAAAAGGTTTGGTTTTCCAATTTAAGGCTTTTCTAACAAGCTTGATTTCATCTACTCCCAATGGACTTCCATGGGACGATGCTTTTCCTGATTTATTCGGTGAACCATATCCAATCTTTGTTTTACAAGAAATCACAGTAGGTTTTTTAGCTTTTTGAACTTTTTTTAGTGCTTTAAAAATTTCTTTTTCATCATGACCGTTGATAGAAATATAATCCCAACCATATCCTTCAAATCTTTTTTTAAAATTATCTGAAACTGCGAGATTTGTTGGACCATCAATTGAAATTGAATTGTTATCAAATAGCATAACTAAATTTTTAAGTTTCAAATGTCCCGCTAAACTCATCGCTTCATGACTTATTCCTTCCATTAAGCATCCATCTCCAGCTAAAACATAAGTTTTGTGCTTAATTAAGTCTTTACCTAATTTATTTTTTAAAATTTCCTCAGCGATTGCAAAACCAACTGCATTAGATATACCTTGTCCAAGAGGACCTGTTGTAGTTTCAATACCTGTTTTCGGATGATATTCAGGATGTCCAGCACAAATAGAATTAAGCTGCCTAAATTTTTTAATATTATTAATTGATATGCTTTTGTACCCCGTTAGATAAAGTAAAGAATATAGAAGCATTGAACCATGACCAGCAGACAAAATAAATCTATCTCTATTTAACCAATCTGGATTCTTCGGATTAAATCTTAAAAAATTTTTGAATAACACTGTTGCAACATCTGCCATGCCCATTGGCATTCCCGGGTGACCTGAATTTGCTTTTTGAACAGCATCAATTGATAAAAATCTGATGCAATTAGCTAAATCATTGTGTAGTTTGCTCAAAATTATCCTGACTAGACTAAGAAGAATCTATTTAATAATATAAACATATATATATGAATTCTATAAACGAAAAAGAAAAAAAATTAAATATTGCATTAGAGGAATTAAAAAATTTAGATCTAACAAATCCCGAATTACAAAAAAATATCGAAAATTTAAGCACAAAACAAAATCAATTAGAAATTGAAAAAACACAGATTGAAGAAAAATATAAAACGTTACTCGAGGAACATGAAAATCTATCAAAAAAACTTGAGGATTTAAAAAACAAAGAAAAGTTGGAAGAAAGAAAACAAATTGAATTTTCTGAAAAAATTGACGAACTAAATCAAGAAACTGACACACTATTGGATGAAATAGATAAATGGCAAATGTAAGTATAAAATTTAACAACAAAGAGTTTTTGCTCGCTTGCGAAGATGGACAAGAGGAGCACCTAGAAGAATTGTTAATTCAGATTAATAAAAAGTTTAATAATTTAAAAAATGATTTGGGAAATCTAGGTGAAAATAAATTATTATTAATCACAGCTGTAAAAATAATGGATGAATATTACGAAACTAAGAAAAAAGTAGATCAAAAAAAAGAAGAATTAAACGAACTATCAAAAAAATTTAAAGAACTAAAATCTCTAATTTACGATTATAGGGACACAAAAGAATCTGAAATTGAAAAACTAAATCTTGATCATGAAAATTTAAAACAAGAAATTAACGATAATCAAAAAAAATACGAAAATTTAATTGATGAAGCTGCTGATCAAATATCAAATTTTGTAAAAAAAGCAAAATTAGAAAACATTTCAAAGTAGGTCTGTGAGTAAATCTAAACTAAGAAGTAAAATTTTAAATCTTAGAAAAAAAAATTTGAATAAAAAACTTAGTCTTAATCCTGACAGAATTTATCGATTTTTAAAAAAAAATAAAATTAATTTCAAAAATGTAGGAGGGTATTACCCTTGTAATTATGAGATTGAAGATTTGGATACGCTTTATTTTTTAAGAAACAAAAAGGCAAATATTTCCTTACCAATAATTAGAGAAAATAACCAAATGGATTTTTTTGAATGGACAAATAAAGATCCTTTAAAAATTAATAAGTATGGGATTGCTGAACCAACTTTAGGAAAGAAAATTTACCCAGATATAATATTTGTTCCTTTAGTAGCTTATGATGATGATTTGAATAGATTAGGTTATGGTGGAGGATTTTATGATCGTTATTTAGAAAAAGTATCTAAAATTAAAAAAATATTTAAAATTGGATTAGGATTTTCATACCAGGAGATTAAAAAAATACCTATCAACAAGTATGATAAGAAACTTGATTTAATAATAACGGAGAAAAAAATTATACAATGAGAATTTTATTTTTAGGAGATGTTGTCGGAATTTCAGGATATTCTAAATTAACAAGTAATTTATTAAATGAAATTGATAAAAACAAAATCGATTTTGTAATAGTAAACGGTGAAAATGCAGCAGTTCAAGGTGTGGGGCTAACTAAAGAAATATGTAAGGATTTTTTTAATTGTGGAGTTGATGTTATCACAACCGGTAATCATGTTTGGGATCAAAAAGAAATTATGGAATTTATTGATAAAGAAGAAAGATTATTAAGACCTAAAAATTTATTTGAACCTGCACCAGGAAAAGGTTTTCAAATTTATAAAACAAAGAATGATATAAAAATTGGTGTTCTTAATTTGATGGGTAACGTTTTTATGAAAAAGTGTGAAGATGTTTTTGAAGCTTCTCAAAAATTTTTAAAAGAAAATGAAATAAAAAAGGACTTTGATTTACTTGTAGTTGATTTCCATGGTGAAATTACTAGCGAAAAAAATGCTATAGGGCATCTATTTGATGGAAAGGCAACTCTCGTGGTTGGAACCCATACTCATATTCCAACAAGTGATGCCAGAATACTTAATAATGGCACTGGATATCAAACTGATGCAGGTATGTGTGGGGATTATGACTCAGTGATTGGAATGAATAAAGAAAATTCCTTAAATAAATTTTTAAAAAAGAATTCAGTTAAACATTTTCCCGCTACTGGAGATGCTACTTTGTGTGGTGTTATAGTAGATTGTGATATAAAAACAGGTTTAGCAATAGACATCAAAAGCTATGTATACGGAGATCAACTAAAAAATATTTAAGATCATGGCAGGACATTCACATTGGGCAGGAATAAAACATAAAAAAGGTAAGGCTGATAAGCAAAGATCAAAAATATTTTCAAAATTATCTAAAGAGATTACTGTTGCAGCAAAACTTGGTGACAAAGATCCAGTAATGAACCCTAGACTAAGATCTGCAGTACAGGCTGCTAGATCTGCA
The DNA here is from genome assembly GCA_902541745.1 of uncultured Pelagibacteraceae bacterium. Classification (GTDB taxonomy): domain Bacteria; phylum Pseudomonadota; class Alphaproteobacteria; order Pelagibacterales; family Pelagibacteraceae; genus Pelagibacter. Next base: position 17,665 of record CACBRW010000018.1, read on the forward strand.
AATATGCCTAAAGATAATATTGAAAGAGCAATAGATAAATCTTCTGCAACTACAGGCGCAAATTTTGAAAATTTAAGATACGAGGGGTTTGGACCAGAAAAGATTGCTGTTATAGTTGAAACTTTAACAGACAACAAAAATAGGACCGCATCAAATATTAGAACTATTTTTCAAAAAAATGGTGGCAGTTTAGGAACTCAAGGTTCAGCATCTCACAATTTTCAACAATTGGGTATAATAAAAATTGATAAAAAAGAGATATCTGATGAAAAAATTTTAGATTTAGCGATTGAGTCAGGGGCTGATGAATGTTTTTCTTATGAGGATTATCATGAGGTCCAGTGCCAAATGAGCGAAATATATAATGTAAAAAAAAATCTTGAGAAAATTATTGCGAATTTTATTTCTACAGAAATTGAATGGGTCCCATTAAATAGTGTTGAGGTAAATAAAGAAAATAAAGATAATGTTGTAGATTTTTTAGAAACACTTGAGGAAGATGACGATGTTCAGAACGTTTATTCAAACGTTAATTTAGGTGGTATTTAATGATGATTATTGGAATTGATCCAGGCATCTC